>CAJXHA010000037.1 GCA_913053615.1 uncultured Bacteriovoracaceae bacterium
CCCCAACATGAATTTTATAATCCCTATAGTCCTTTAGCCCATGAATCTTACGAGGCCATGTCTTAACCACCACATGATCCTGCCACTTAGGCCAGCGATGCATCCTTAGCTTTTGCTGAGTAAATACCCAAAAGGCATTATTCTCAATCATCGCTTCCATCCCAACACCCATATACTCAGCATGAATCGCTCCGACATCTTGTAAAATCCCAAGCATGCCATAAAGACCTAATCGCTTATTTATATTGATATTAATACTATTTACTTCATATTCTTTTTCAAAAAATGATTTATTCATAACTACTCTTTTCTATTTTTCAATCTCATTCACAAGCCATGGACATATCTTATCCAAGGCCTGCATTACCACTTCCTCATTATCACTAGGATTTAAGGCCAAATTTAATACTGCTTTCATATCATCCGCTTTATCTGGATAGTACTTAGAAAAAGATTCCCAGCAAAGATATAAATCCCGAGTAAACTTCCCTTCCTTTTCCATCACAAGATCATATCCACTTCTCACAACTCGTCTTGTAATCCAAACACATAACTCACTTAAATCTTCACCAGCTTCACGATCCTCAATAAAATACCCATGCAAATCCGCTAATTCCTTTTTAATAAAATAACTATGTCCTAACATATCCTTTAACTCAAAAGGCTCAATTTCTAAAGCGAGATCCTCTCCATAAACACAAGCAGACTGAGTCTTTATTAATTCGGCCCACACACTCCTCTTTCTTGGAGGAAATGGCTCATTCACCTTATCTTTTGCTAAATATGAAATCTCCACATGAGTACAAAAAGGATATTTTTCATTCATCACCTTTTGAAAGTCCTCACTAAATGGAGTATCCACCTCACCAGCATCCTCTTTAATAATACAAAATGAATCTAAATCTGAAATATGCTCAATCGCCTCACCCTTAGATACACTTCCACGCACATAAACTGAATGCAGATTATCTCCAAACTTTGAAAGATAAAAATCAATTGTATCCTTAATGATAGGCCGCCATTTCTCCTGAATTAAATCATTACTCGATTTTGAAATCACAAATCCATTATCATCAAGGCCTAGATATGAGCCGTGTCTTTTGAGTTCTATCATTTTCTTCTCTTCTTATCAGTCCAACCATCATGCTCACCAAATTCATGCTTTGGATGATCTTCCCAAAAAGCACCTTTCTCTTTCATCTCTTCATCCCTTGCAGGATGCTTTGGATAAAAGATCTTATCCGTTGGAACGCTACATTCCCCCATAACGAGTGCACGTACATTCGCATCACTATTATTTAAAAGCGTATGAGCATGTCCCGTTCCTGGCGGCAGCCCAACGCAATCACCAGCACGCAACTCATATACATGTCCATCAATCCAAATCTCAGGAGTCCCCTCTAAAATAAAAATAAATTCTTCCGCCTCTTTATGAGCATGAGGCCACGAACTTCGATCCCCCGGAGCCAAAACCTCATAATTTATCGCTGTACGCTTAAGCCCAAACTTTCTCCCAAGAGAAGCTCCTGTTCCAAAAGTTTCAGTGTCCCCTGGATAAGAAAACGTTTCTTCTGTTCTTAATTCTTCACAGTGCTTTATAAAGTCTGGTCTTTTAGTCATTTGTACTTACCTTAAGTTTATTTTAAATCTATTGAAAATCTATTCTTCACACCCATCACAAACAAATATATATTAATTGCGGAAAGAAGTGAAAAAAATGCATTGATAACAACTCCCAAAAAGCTTCTACTTCTTACTACATCACTGAGGATAGATAACTTTACAAATGGAAATGTTGTTACAATGGAAAGACGTATACTATTTTTTAATCTCTCTTTCAGTTTATTCTTTGTTTTAACTTTATCATAATATTCATCTAATTTCTTTCCACTCAAACCACAAGTATCTCTTCCTTTAACTAATGTATCTTCCAATGATGTATAGCATACAACATTTGGCCTTAAAGAATATGTGTTAACAATAGGGTTATTCAAGCTAAAATTATATATAAAGGATAAAACGAATATTAATATTAACACCTTTATAGGCTTATAAATACCTACGCCAAGGTCATTAAAAAATATAGCCGAACGCCCCAAAATATAGTCTATATTCCGTTTATCTTTTATCGAGTATATACTAGCTTTAGTCTCTAAAGATTGAAACAAATTTCGTCCATGCCGATATCCAGATTTATCACATATTTTTTTTAACTTTCTAAAGGTGTTTTCAAGTAAAATTATTTCTCTTGTATTTAAATGAAGTTCATCAATTCTTAATTCATGTGCAACATCTTCTTCAATTGAATCTAAGAACTGTTTAGATATTTTAAAGGTTTTAAGCTTATAAAGTTCCAGCTCATACAAACTTTGCTCTCCCTCTTGTTCAATAATTAAAATAGAGTTTCGAAAAATAACTGTTTTAGCTTTTACATTTATTCTTTCTTGATCTTTATTTATTAAATTGAAATTAAGATCAAAACTTACCTGTGTGTATGGGAGAAGCTCATCAAAAGGTTTTGCATTATCAATACATAATTTATACTCAATATCGGAGTCAGTATTAATATAGTCATTAAATCTTATATTCTTATCTAAATATGTATATTGTTTAGTTGTTAACTGAATTTTATTAATATTATTATCAAATAAATATACTGAGTGAGTTTTTGGATTTAAATGAACAGCTATACTTTTAACTTTGTTTTGAAATAAAAGAACTTGCCTAAATAATCCAATAATATTAACAGAGTTATGCAAAAAAGATTCCTCTTTACTTATATTATTATTTATAAAAGTTAAATTAGATTCATATAAAGAAAAAACTGATACCTTTCTTAAATCATTTTCAAGAAACTCTAAATAACACTTCTGCATGCCTATATGAAAAACGTCTTCTATTTCACAGCCAGCGTGGTATATATATCCCTCTCTAATATTTTCTGTAGTAAGTTCTTTTAAACCACTACATTCAATAAAGAAAACTGATTGTTTAATATAATTATCAATAGTAGATAGTATACTTGTTTTTAAAATACCGTCATGATTATAAAAATCCTCATCTTCATAAGAAAGAGTTAATTTTTTTATATTATTTACTTTATAAAATACGACAGGTAGGCCACTTGGAATTTTTAACTTTACTTCTTCAGACGTAATTCCCTTAAAGTCTTCCGGGACAAAGACAATAGTTTCATCCTCATTTACTGCAATAAATGAATATAATTTTGACCTGACATTAAATGCCTCATTATTTACAATTCTTAAATCCGTTTCACCTCTAATACCATATTGGTCAACTTCTTGTAACAAAGACGTTAATAAAAAACCTGACTTTTTAGCAACCTCTGAGTACTCCTCATACTTATTCCTAAATCTTGTGATATCTCCTGCAATTGCTAAAGAAACTAACTCTTTTTTTATAGATTTTATTTCTTCGGAATAATAAAAATTATCGACCTTTTCTCCATATACATATTTATACTTATCTTTAACAAACATCTAGAGTCCCTCTTTCACTAATTAGAGTTAAAATCATTTATATATTGTAAGTTTTAATTCTTATCGGAATTTTTCTCTTAAAAGTGATCATTATCTATGCTTAAGTTAAATGAAAAAGCACATCAAGCAAATAGTTGATCAAAACAGATGGAGCCAGTGAAATATATTAAGTTTAAAAATGGAAAAGTAGAGTTTAACAAGTGGCCACCGAAGCAGCCACCTAAAATTGAAATTATATAACTTTAATAAGTTGTACTTTAAACTTTAAAGTAGAGAAAGGAGCGATTGTATTACCAGCACCTTGAGCACCGTAAGCAAGCTCACTTGGGATTGCTAATTCAAAAGTATCTCCCTCTTTCATTAACTGAAGAGCTTCAGTCCAACCAGCAATTACTCCACCAACTGGAAAAGTAATACTCTCACCTCTTTTAAAAGATGAATCAAAAACTGTTCCATCAATTAGAGTTCCTTCATAATGAACTTCAACTTGATCAGCAGCAGTTGGAGTTTTACCATTACCACTTTCTAATTTTAAATACTGAAGACCAGATGCAGTAACTACAACACCATCTCTTCTCTTATTTTCTTCAAGGAATGCTTTACCTTCTTCTTGGTTTTTTGCACCCATTTCATTTTGCATTCTCATCATCTCTTCTTGCATCTTAGCTTGAAAAGCAGTCATTACTTTATTAGTTTCTTCTTCACTAAGATCACTTTTTTCTTCTAAAAATGCTGATCTTGCACCTTGAGAAAAATGATCAAAATTAATCTCAATACCTTGTTTTTTGAAATCTCCACCAATCTGGCGTCCAATGATATAACTTACCTTGTCCATATCTGTATTCATCTAGAACCTCACTTGTTAATTAATAAAGCTCTACCATAGAGTGTTTGAAAGGTTTTGCCAATTTTGAGGGGGATTTTAGTTGAGATTAAGGGAAATGACGCAGCTCTCCTCAAAATTCCTTTAAATGAGATCTACTGGTTCTTTATCTTCAGGCATTTCTTTTAATTCTTCACTTGATAGTCTGGCATAGATTTCTACTAATGTACCATCAGGATCTTTTAGCCAAAGTTCATGTAAAGGTGTTCCTCTCCATGTCGTCCTCGGTATTTTTTCAATGTGAAAACCATTTTCAAGTGCTGAGTAATAAAAACTCAATACATCACTCTTAGACTTTACCCCCATACCCAAATGATAAAGAGTGTCTTGATGTAGTTCCTTTCCATCAGAAACAAGCAGAACAAAATTAAGCTTGATATCAGATCTTACAAAGGTAACATAGCGATGTGTCCACTCTTTTGGTTCGACACCATATAACCATGTATAAAACTGACTCGATTTTGCTAGATCTTTTACACGTATACTTGCATGAACTTCATCTGCAAGTGGTCTCGACTTCAAGCTAATTATTGACTTTAATACTTTTATTCTCTCATTAAGTTTTTTCTCAAGATCACCATGTTTATCACTAGGACCTAAAACGCTGAATAATAAATCCCAATTGTAAAACTTTATTTTATTTTGAGTTAATACTTTTGAAGATTGTTTATCAAAAGATATTGTGAGTGCATCTACAATTTGATTAATTTGTTTAAATTCAAGATTAAACCCATGATTCAAGAAGGCCTTTTTAACTAAACCTTTATATTCAGATGAAATGTCACCTATTGCTTGTATATTTAACATTAACTACAACAATCCATTGTACCTGACTCTACTTGGAATTCTTTTTTAAGTGAACCAATCCCTCCAAGATTAGTCCCCTCAATCCCTTTGTCCTTAAGAAGGTTTATTGCTTGTCTTGAACGATTTCCAGATCGACAATAAAAGTAAAGTTTTTTACTAGAAGCTTTATCAAATATCATTTCTTTAGCTTTATCAGTATCAGAGTGAATCAGAGATAACGGAATCCATACTGCACCAGCAATATGAGACGCCTTAATTTCATCCTCTTCTCTAACATCAATGATTACTGCTTGATCGCTTTTAAACTCTGAGGAAGCTGTTTTAACTAACTCACTTGAATAAGCTTTAAATAATCCAAACATTATACAAACTCCGATTAGAAACTTCATAAAAATATTTTACCAATTTTAACAATACATAAACCTGATGAAAATCAGTTATAGATAAATACTATTGGGATATAGAAAGAGAGTATTTTAATTCCCATTTTAAATAAACGATAATCAACTTAAGAAATAAAACTGACAAAGGAGTATATATGTCATTATTACTAGGCGATACGGCCCCAAATTTTCAAATTGATTCACAAAAAGGAAAAATTGATTTTCACGAATTTATTGGAGACTCATGGGTATTCTTTTTCTCACACCCTGCTGACTTTACACCTGTTTGTACAACTGAAATGGGAAGGACAGCTCAACTAGCATCTGAATTCGAAAAAAGAAATGTAAAACCATTGGGTTTATCAACTGATTCAGTTGAAGAGCACAATAAATGGATTCTAGATGTGAACGATACTCAAAACACTGATCTACAATTCCCAATTGTTGCAGATACAGATAATAAAGTTGCCGAACTTTATAAAATGATCCATCCAGGTCAAAGTGAAACAGCAGCAGTTAGATCTGTATTTATTATCGGACCAGATAAAAAGATCAAGCTAACAATGACCTACCCTATGAGTGTTGGTCGTAATTTTGACGAAATCTTAAGAGTGATTGATGCCCTACAATTTACTGAAAAAAATGGAGTTGCAACTCCAGCCGATTGGAAAGTTGGTGAAAGAGCAATCATTCCTCCAAGTGTATCAAGTGAAGAAGCTAAAAAGAAATACCCGCAAGGTTTTGATGAACTAAGACCTTACTTAAGATTTGTAGATATTAAATAATTCAAACATAGGCCATTCTTTTGAGTGGCCTAATTTTTTACAAGAGATATTACTTAAAACAAATTACGTTCATTCAGTCTTTTTTATTAAGTCTATTTTTTATTTCAATGATTGAAATGCTTGTCATCAATAGACAAAAAAGGATCGATAAGTAAAATAAAGTTAAGAGCAATTGATAGATATCGTAACTGTAATAACCTTAAACACTACAATCCCCCCCAACCTTTTGTTTGTACTTTATAAACTTCTCTCAATTAAAAAACCTCACTAATTTCTCCAAAAGAACAGATCTAAAGTTAAACAATACCGCGAGTCCAACAAGTGGAAGAAGAAGCAACTCAGGATACATTAGTAATATATCCAATATCCTCACAAACTTTTGAAATTTAGTTTTCGTTTTGGATGAATGTTGCAACTCTTTTTCTTCCAAATTATCTCCAATACTATAATTGAGTTATTTCTCAAAACAATTCCTATAAATTGTATAAAGTAGTGATTTATTATATTTTACTACAAACTTAGTTATTTACAGAGTTTTCAAGTAATAAAGTTTGATGAATTTTTCGAAATTTCAATAGTATTTCAGTGAGTTAAATAGACCTAAACTTACAACACAATTATGTTCTTATATATGGTGGAGGTGAAACCACCCTGAGTATTTTAAATAGTTAAGTTAATTCGTATTACAAGAATACCACAAATTGTAATTAGTCGAAATTATGGGGATGAACTCAAATTCCTTACCACCTCATTAAATAAACATGGGTTCAATTAGATATTTGAACTACTAATCTCTAGAAATTCTACTCTTTTTAAACAGCTTTGACTGTTTTTAGCATCACATAGATTATTATTCTTTAAGAGATACTGCTTCACTGGAGCTTTTACATAATGAAGTCTATGTTTAAGAATTAGGAAGGCTTGTAAATCTTTACCTTCTAATTTGATACAAGAAGTTTCTTCATTACTATTTTTAGATCTGGCAACTCCCACAATTTTTATATAGGGACTCAACCCATAGTAATTAATTGTTCTGTTAACTTTATCCTCAAAGTAAAGGTACTTGTCGCCATTTTTGATATTTAAGCAATACCAACTGTTAGAAAAGTTATTCTTTTTGAAATCTTCAATCTCAGGCAAGAACGATGCAAAGTCTCCATCACGTCCTTTAGCAACATCTAATTTAAAACTCAGCTCAGACACCTCTGCAGTCTTACCATTCGGTAATTCGATGATTACATGCTTTATTCTAGAATTAAAAATTCTGTATAAAAATGAATTGTCTTCAGTTGTGAAAGATGCAACTACTTTCAACGGCGTTCCTTTTGGAATAAGAAAGTATTTATCATTACTGATGTACCTATTTGCAAATTTATTTAAGAGATAATCAGACTTCAGAGTACAAATATTATTTCTACAATCAGAACCTTTAAAACCTTCATAGTAAGCCATTAGCTGTGGAGACCTAAACGTTTTTCCGATGTATGGACTTTCGTATTCTAAAATCCTTGTATCCTTTACAACTTCATAGCATGAACTAATACTCAGACTTACAATAAAATATAATAAAAATTTCACTCTTAACTCCTCACAAAATGCTCAACAATCACTCTCAAAGTCGCCATATCCTAATGAGTTTTTTGACACATTAGAGAGATTTCAGAAAGTTAAAGAATCTTCAACTCACATCATATGTCCCTATATCGTTGGTGGAGGTGGTGAAGGGTACTTTATCTATTTGATTTAATTTATGTTCTGAAGTGCAGCACACTACAAAGTACTACAAACTTTTCAATCTTTCTTAAAAGTAGCCTTGAAAGCACCAAATAGCTCAGTCATCTCCCCTAATTTATCTCGATCTCTTTTAATCGCGAGTGTTTCAACCTCTAAATTAGAAATAGAAAGCCTTCCTATTACATCCATAAATATTGTTATTCGAGGATTTTCTACGATGAACTGCTTTGCTTGTACTTTTTTATCTCCAACTTGTACTGGATTGTTCCAAACATCCATAAACTTCCCCTTATAGGCGTTTAGAGAATCGGAGTCCTTAAATATTTCTTCAAAAGTAAAAAGAAAGTTATGTGCTGCTTTATTTCTTAACTCTGAAACATATTTAAAAATTTCAAATGTTTTAGGATCAATAATCTTTCTATTTTTTGCCAAATTTAATTTCTGTCTCAACTTTTGACCTATAATTAACTCGGAAACATGATCATCATTAAGATCAGAGGTAACAAGATAGTTTATAGTCCTTTCTATCAATGCCGTAATTTTAATTATAAAAGACCAATCATCTTCATTTGGAAAATCGAGAACGGCTCCAGAGGGAAGATTGAGTTCCTGCTCAGCTTTTTTTAAGAATGATGAAATAAAGCTGTCTTTTCCCATTAGCTTCCCTTATTCATTATTTTACTGATAACCTCAAGAGCAGGATGGCCATGATCTTCCTTGATCAGTCCAGACCCAGAAGGCCTAAATACGCTCCTAAGAACAAGTTCCCTTTCATCCTCATCAACCTTACCTTCTTCTAGTAATGATAAATAAGCCTGAGTCATTACAGCTTTTTCTGAAGCCTCGGTAGCTAAATGAAGTCGGCTTAAAAGTAGTTGGATAATTACTCTTAATAACCAAAAGAAAATAAGAACGAGTAAAATAAAGTATGCTGCTTTACCATAATGAAACTGTTCCTTAGTGAGTTTTAGAACAGCTTCACCATTCTTAAGCATATAATTACCACCAAAACCTAAAAACAAACCAAAGATAACAAATACTCCAGAAGCCTGCCAGTAAGCTGTTTTTACTTTGTCTTGCCAATATTTAACAGGAGCCTTTAATGCCATCAGTTCATTGTAGGCTTTATTTACATTATCTAATCTTTCATTAGATTGTTTGATAAATTCGTCATATCCGTCTTGATATTCTTGCATCTTCTGCTTATGAGTACTCTCGTGTGTTGTCATCAAAAGATCAGTAGCTTCTGTTATGTTTTTAAATTCATCTCTTAGCTTAATTTCTTCTTGTTTGTAATCTTCTAAGTGAGTTCCTGTTCTTTCAATTAGGTCTGATATTGAGTCATTCATGCTATCAATATTTGAATTAGAGAGACCTTTTTCATAAATTTTAGCCTCAATCATTCCTTCTACTGCATAAAAATGGTTAAACGGGATATTGTCTAACTTCACCAAATAGGCAAAAGCATGAGCCCCAATTGAAACCTGCTTATCTCTTTGGGTATTTATGAACTTAGCCTCAGGGCTATCACTGAGAAATATCTTTCTATTCTTATACGAATTTTCTAATCGAGTTATTGAGTTATTAAGGTGCTTTTCATAATTAGCTTTCACATTTTTATGATTTATTGCTGTATCAATATTATTGATTGCATTTGAGAATATAGCGTCTATATGCTGTTTAATTGTTGAAGTGCTTCCATGAGTATTGTTTTTAGGAACCCAGTCCCAATTATCCCTTTCGGTCACTATCCACTCTTTAAAAACCTCGGGTGTCTCAAACTTTTTGTAATTAGCACCATCTTCATCAAATTGAAGTTGTATTACAGTTTCTTCTGATTCATTTTCTGACATATCAATCTCCAGAACAGCTATTCAAATAATACTGTCTCTTTCTCTAATCTCTCTTTCAATTCTTTAAATTTAGGACAAACACTCTTCAAAGTCCTAAAAAACTCATCATCATGATCATCATGCAATAAATGCGTTAACTCATGAAAGATCACATACTCAATACATTCGACTGAAGCCGCGACCAACATAGGATTTAGATTAATAATCCCATCCTTTGTGCAACTTCCCCACCTCTTTGCCATCTTTCTTACTTTAAACTTAGGCTTAGTTGAAATTGAATATTTCTTACTAAAGGTCTCAAGACATTCATCTGCCATATGAAATATCATTGCCTTAAACTCATTTAATAAATATTCAGAAATAACTCTTTTAGCCGACTCACCTTCCCTAATATAAAAAGTAATCCGATTGTGATCAATCTCCACATTCTCATAGTTAGTTTCAATAACTTTTAAGTAATATTGCCTACCAAAAAGATATAAGGCCTCACCTGAAACATAATTCCTTTTAGGCTGAGTATTCAAATTATTCTTCTTTTCAGCAACTTTTTCTTGAATCCATTTCATTCTTTTGGCGAGAACTTCATCAATTTTACTTTGAGGAATATAATCTGGAGCAGTTACTATCACTTCACCCTGGTGATTTACTTCAATCCCCAAAGTTTTTCTCTTCGTTTTTTTTAAGCTGTAATTTAAATCAAAATTTTCCATTATCTATAATCCAGCCTTTTAGCGATCAACATTAAATTGTCCGTAATTTCTTTCATCTCTTCATCAGAAAATGTAACTTCAAACTTATCTTCTAATGGGTAAAATATTTCGACTTCGATCGAGCCAATTATTTTCTTTTCAATGTCTGTACCAAGGTGCCAATCTTTAACTGCTTGATTCTTAACGATCTCATCGACCTTCAACGCAAAATTTGCAATTTCGTCTTTGCCTATTTCACCCAATTTGCTGGTTAGAGTTTCAATAACTCTGTAATAAGCCTTTGTTGTTTGATGTTCAGCGACTTGAGATGGAACATCAGTTTCTAGGTCAATTTCAATTCGATCACGAACATCTTGCATCATCTCTAGATATTCCGCTTCTGAAATACGACGATCGCGATATTTCTCGTAAGCCTCTTCAATAACCTCTGATAGCTTCTTGTAAAAGATTGGGTCCTCATCAAAGTGCTCTGTGATATGGGATGAAGCAAGACTTCTAATAATATCTGCCCTAGCTCCCTCAGACTTCTTCTTAGTTTCTTCTTCAAACTTCTCTTTTTCGAAGATATTGAATTGCTCTACAATTACTTTCGGAGGGTCAGACTTAAGATTTACATCAACTAGACGTTTAATATCATCAACATAGTCTTTATAGTTGATTCCATCAGGGTAACGTTCTTTGATTACAGTTCTAAGTTCAGCAAAGTACTTATACTCATCTTTATACTTTTTCTTATCAGCTTCACTGGTTTCATAAGTCCACTCAGCAAAACCAAGTGCCAGTTTATAAATATTGTGGAAATTTCTAAACTTCTGATAGAACTCTTTTCTTAAATTCTCATCAGCAAGGTAGCGACCTATCTCTTCATCATCGGTCATATTACTTATAGAAGCAAAATGATCTTTAAGAGCCTTAAGCATTTCATTTAATTTCGCGACCTCTTTTGCTTTATCAAATAATGTTCCTTTAATATCTTCTGGATCATAATCAGCTCCTTCCATTTGACGATAGAAGTCTATGGCATCATTCATATCATCAAAGATACCTCTATAATCGATTACAAGTCCCTCAGACTTTCTTGGGCAGAGTCTATTAACCCTAGCAATTGCCTGGAGTACATTATGCTCTTTAAGTCTCTTATCAACGTATAAAACAGCATTTCTTGGAGCATCAAAACCAGTAAGTAGCTTATCAACAACAATTAGAATCTCTGGCTCATCTTCTTTCTTGAAGTTCTTAACGATGGTTTCTTGATACTTTCTCTCTCCACCGTATTTAACCATTGCTTCATCCCAGAACTTAACAATATCTGAGCGATCATCCTCATCAATAGACTTAGCTCCTTCACGCATATCTGGTGGAGATATTACTAGCTCAACTTTCATTCCAAACTCTTCAAGAAACTTCTTATAATTCAAAGCCTCTCCTTTAGAGTTGGTTGCGAGCTGGCCTTTCATAAAGTCTTTTGTTGGCTCGCCCTCAGATCGGAAATTTTCACGATAGTGGTTCTTTATATCTAGTGAAATGGCCCTAATTCTATCTTCAGCCTTAAGAACTTCCTGCTCCATTGAGAAACGCTTCTTAAGAGCAGCCTTTTGATCATCATTGAGGTCTCTCGTTACTCGATCAAACCAGCGATCTAGTTTTTCACGATCTCCTGTTAACTCTCCCATTCGCCCTTCATATACGATTGGACAAACAGCTCCGTCATCAAGAGCATTTTCCATTGTGTACTTATGAATGAAGTCACCAAACTGAACTTCTGTAGCTTGATCAACTTCACTTTTAACCTTCTTTCTAATTGGAGTACCTGTAAAAGCGATAAAAGCTGCGTTTTTAAAAGTATTCTTCATTAAGGCATGGTTCTCACCAAACTGAGTCCTATGCCCTTCATCAACAAGTACAAAAACATTTTGAGAATCATCAGTTATTTTTCTTTTTTTGTATGCAGTATCAAACTTGTTTATAATTGTAGTTAATACTTTATATTTTCGTGACTCAATGGCAGTGGCTAAATCTTCGCCCTTCTTAGTCCTTACGACTTCTTCCCCACAGTCTCTAAATGTATCTGAGATTTGCTTATCGAGACTCTTTCTATCTGTTACAACTACGATCTTTGGATTATCTATTTCAGGATCAGTACTTAAGGTCTTTGCTAACATAACCATTGTATAGGACTTACCAGAACCAGTTGTATGCCAGATAACTCCGCCTTCTCTCGCTGAGTTGTCTTTAATCTTCTTAACTCTTTTTAAGGCTTGTCCTACAGCAAAATATTGCTGGTGACGAGGAGCAATCTTTACTTCATTTTCATAGATAATGTAGTTGTGAATAATATCTAGAAGCCTTTCTGGTCTAAATACGAAATAAAGAAGCTGGTCTTGAGCTGTAACTTCTCTCGCTCCCTCATTCCATTTTTGTTCCATAATTGCTCGATCAGCAGGATGACGAAACTCAAATATCTTATCCTTAACCTTTGATTCAATGTTCTTATTAACTAGACCTTTAAGTTCATCTTCTTTATTTTCAAAATTATCTTCTTTCCAAGTTCCCCAAAATTCTTCAGGAGTTCCAACTGAACCATATCTAGCACCAGTACTTCCAGCCACAGCTCCAAGTAATTGTTGGAAAATGAAAAAATTAGGAATCCCATCTCTATATTGGTTTCGAATAGTTTGTTCGATACTTTTCTTAATTGCATCAGGAAGACCTGGCTTTTTACATTCAATAGAAGCTAAAGGCATACCATTTACAAAGATTACAATATCTGGAACATAAGTGTCTTTACGTCCGACTCTTTGGACTCTAAACTCTTCAGTAACTTGAAATGTGTTGTTTGAAATATCTTTAAAATCAAAGAAATGAAGATGAGCACTCCTTCGATCACCCTCATGTAAAAAAGTAAGCCCCTTTCCATTAATTAGATGATAGTACAGGTCCTTGTTATCTTGCCTGAGGTTATTATTATTCCAATCAGCAATCTCTTTAATTGCATCATCAATAAGACCCTCAGGAAGAGCTAGTTGCTTACCATTATGAGAAAATGAGTTGATCTTTAAGAGTGATTTTTTAAGTGTATCTTTGAGGATTACAGTGTTTGTATCACCACGCTCTTCAATACAGTCATTAGGAGTTAAATATTCATACCCACTATTTATTAATAGCTTCACTGCTGGTATTTGCGAGGCTATTCTTTCCTTGAATAGATTCGAGTTCATATTTATCTCCGTTTAGACTTTCACTCTTACTTTTCCAGTAAGAAGGTCTTGCATTAATCCTTTTTTCATCTCATTCAACTTGCGATGCTTACTCTCAACCAAATTAAGTAGATTATTTACTGAACTTAAGCCAGCGATAATATCCGTTTGTTCTTCTTTTGAAGGTACAGGAATATCAAATTCTCTAATCTCTTCTAAATGTAAGTTCGTTACAGTTCCTTGCTTAGACCTCTTCCTCATTTGCTCTTTAATAACCTCAGACTCTAAGACAAAGACTAAAAACTGATTATTCAAACTACTATCTTTTATCCTAATATGTGCAAGAGAAACAAATATTGAAAATTCCCAATCCCAATCAACAATTCTCGGGATGCCAACTGTTCCATTTTTCGAAAGCAAAATATCTCCTCTTTTTGGAGAAACTCTTTTTTTAAGAAGAATATGTTCTTCTTGGGATATAAACTTCTGAGGAATTGGTGTAGTAGCTGTTTGAATATCTCCAACCCTAAGAAAAGGAACGCCTAGTTCTGTATATGAAGGAGTATGATGAGTTCCATCAACAATCTTTTCACATAAACTCTGTAGCTTTTTTACATCCCAACTCTCAGGAATCTTCCCAATTGGACTATCCTTAAACTTAGTATGCCCAATCCCTTTAGTTAAAAGGTCTTGCATCATCCCTTTTTTAAGGTTTTTAAGTTTTTCTATTTCAGCTTCTGTTAATTCAATGACCTCATCGACTGATGTGAGAATTTCAGTGATTTTATCTTGTTCCTTTAACTCTGGAACAGGAATATATAAATTTTTAACATCCTCTTTATATAATGCTCCTAAAGTCGTAGATGCATTTATTCTTCTTAATCGACTGTTACCTTCCTCATTGAGGAAGTAATAGTAAAGAAACTTTGAGTTTATTGAGTTCTTCATTTTAAGAAGATACAAATTAGGACCTAGGGTAGCTTTAACATTCCGATCTTCAAAAAAATATACTTTCCCTATCTCTCCTCTTTTTGTAATAAGTAGTTCTCCTCCAAACAAAGGTGCCTTTTTTAGAAAGTTGTAAGATTTTTCAGTTACATACCTTACATTGCTTAAAGATGTTTTATTTTCTAAATCGGTTGCTCTTACATACCAAGCATAATCAACATTATCGACGACTTCTACATTTTCTTTTGTATCTTTAAAGCTACCATTCGCTTCAAAGTCTGTTAATAACTCTAGATATTCTCTAACTCTATCAACTTTCCAAGAGTCTGTTTCAATTCCAACTTTTAGTTGCAATGGCTTACTCATAACTTAATTCCTTAAGAAAATCGTTCATTTCTTTTTCAGCTTCAAGACACTGATTCTCTATTTCCCTTAGTGCTGTCGAGTACTTATCCCACCATCTCTCTACTTGAGAAATAATCGCTTGATCAACATCTCCCATAACTTCACGAATTTTCTCTTTTGAATCTATTTCATTTTTAAAGACGTAATAATCCTTATCTCTTTCATCAAAAATGACAGAAACATCAAAGCCATCGATAATATCTTGGATGTACCCATCTTCAACTTCATATTTAGGGATTCCACCATTTAGGATAGCTTTAACATCAAATATCTCTGGCGGAGCTGAAGTATCGGCATAACGACGAATATTTAGATTATAGTCGTTCTCTTTAATTTCATCGAGTTCAACTACTCTTGAATAATGCTTATCTTCATGTCTATAGAGACCTTCTGTTTTAAACTCGACATAATTTGCGACGATATGATTGATGTCCTTGTCTCTGAGTTTATTTTGATTTTTACCTTCTTGATATTCAAGATCACCATTAATGAATAAAACCTTGTCTTTTCTATCGACTGATTTCTTCTTATTAAAGACCATGATTGAAGCTGGAATACCTGTTCCAAAGAAAAGTCCTGAAGGAAGGCCAATAACTGCTTCTAAGAGGTCGTCATTGATTAAGCCTTCTCTAATTTTCTTTTCTGCTGATCCTCTAAAGAGAACTCCGTGAGGAAGAACGACTGCACATCGACCATTTTCGTTTAAAGATGCGACCATGTGCTGAACAAAAGCCAACTCTCCATAACTCTTTGGTGGAATACCATAATTAAATCTTCCATATGAGTCACTCTTAGCTTCATCAATTCCCCACTTATCTAAACTAAAAGGTGGATTGGCTACGACAACATCAAAAGTCATCAGCTCATCATTTTCAAGATGGATTGGGTTTCTAATAGTATCGCCATTTTCAATCACTGATCGATCAAAACCGTGAAGAAACATATTCATTTTAGCTAAGGCCCAAGTAGCCCCAGTAATTTCCTGACCATAAATCTGGAAGTCATTGATTCCATCTTTTGTTAATTGTTCAGCACAACGAATTAATAGTGATCCTGAACCACAAGTAGGATCATAGATTCTTGATCCCTTCTCTGGCTTAACTAGCATCGCAAGTAAATGAGAAACTTCTGAAGGCGTATAGAACTCCCCAGCTTTCTTTCCAGCTCCAGCAGCAAAATTTGCAATCAAGTACTCATAGGCATTACCAATAACATCCATATTCCCAATGTGAGACTTTCTCATATTTAGTTTTGGATTATTGAAGTCATCTAGGAGGTGCTTAAGTCTAGCGTTCCTACTCTTAGTCTTTCCTAGATTAGCTTCAGAGTTAAAACTTACGTTTCTAAATACGTTCTCAAGTTTTTCCTTATTAGCATTTTCAATCTTCTCAAGAGAAACATCGATAATCTCACCAATATTCTTCTCTTCTTTTTGCTTATAAATATCATTGAAGTGACATCCATCAGGTAGAACAAAGTTCTCTTTCTCTAAAGCCCTTTTAATTCTGGTCTCATTGCCCTTAAATTGCTCGCTGTAAGCCTCATACTTCTCTTCGTAGGTATCTGATAGGTATTTAATGAACAACATCGTTAATATGTAGTTCTTGTACTCTCCTGCATCGACAACACCTCTAAATGTGTCACAGGCATCCCATAAAATTTTATTAATTTCTTGCTGTGTTACTTTTTGCATATTAAAAACCCATTTAAATTTAAAAATAAATTATTCCAAAGGCTTCATATAATGACAACGATACGCAACGCAACATCACGAATAAATTTTTATGACAAAATATTCGACTCAGAATAAGATAAATACTATGAGTTACAATCGTCCACTTTTTTATCATTACTCACAACTAGAAAACCACATTACACATACATTTCTATTAACTCTAGAAACAAATCCATTACTATGTAAAAAACTTCTTAATAATTTAGGCTTTAGTAAGCTTAAGGGTAGGTTAGACTCTCTAAGTCAACAAACACCATTTAGAGAGAAAGCTGATAAATCTGTTTTAGATGCAAATATAATTAACGCTGAACAAAGTGAGAAAAGAAATGAATTTATTTATACTTGGGGCAGGCTCTTCTGCAAGCTATGGTCTTCCCACAGGAGTGGAATTAAAAAACAAAATTCTAAGCTTAGATATTAATGAAACCAACCATACTAGTGGTAAAGATTTTTACATAAGTAAGTTGATTGAGAAATATAATAAGGAAAACAGCTTTGCTAATTTAAAAAAATTTCAAGATGACTTTAGACTAGCTGGTTCATCAACAATTGATACTTTTCTTTCATCTGACTTCAGGAGTATTCATGAGGTAGAGTTTGGAAAATTTCTTATATCAACAATACTTTACTTTGAAGAAAATAAATTTATATATAATAATGCTACGACACAAAACAATCAAGACAACTGGATAGAATACTTATTTAGCAGATTAATTTCTTATAATCTAGAAGGGTTTACGAGTTCACCTTTCAAGGTTATCAGTTTTAATTACGATAATTTATTTCGAAAGAAGCTTGAAAATCATTTAGAACTTGAACATGGCTTCCAAGGAGCTAAAAACTTTATAAGTCATAAAAATATAATTAATCATGTTTATGGAAACTTTACTTTTTCAAACTATCAAAAGCAGGATTTTCTAAATGATTTGAGTATGCAACTATTTAGAGTTGATAAACTCGAGTTATTCTATAAACAAATTATTCAAAATGCATCAAGAGTGAGTTTTATAAGAGGAAATATCAATCCAGATGATAACCCTAAAATCAAATCAATAAGAGAAATGATAGATAAAGCATCAAGGATATATATCTTGGGTTATGGTTTTGACCGATTCAACAATCAAATTTTATTTGATAACGAAGTAAAGGTTAAAAACAAAAGTAAATTTGTAGAGTTCACAACTTACGGTCTTAGTCTGCCTATGAAGTATGAACTAAATAAAGTCTTTCGCCCCATCAAAATGCAAGAGGAATTAAAAACTCAATTTGATGAAAGAAATCAAGAAAAAATAAATAGAAATGAAAAATGCTTAGAGTTTTTAGCTAGAGTATTACCTCCTCCATTATTCCCTGAATAATTGAAAAATATAAAATCTTTATTTAAGACCATCAAACTTTAT
>CAJXHA010000038.1 GCA_913053615.1 uncultured Bacteriovoracaceae bacterium
GATAATCAATTGATTTTTGAATATCTTTAACTGTAATAATACCAAGGAGCTTATCTTCTTTATCAATGATTGGAAGTTTCTCAATTCGATGAGCATGTAGAATTTTCTTAGCATCAATCTCATCAACACCTTCATGGGCTACCACAAGATGATCACGATCAGTCATCATCTCTTTTACTTTTTTAGAATTATCGTTTTCATAGCGAATATCTCTATTCGTTATAATTCCTAGCACTTTATTATTCTCATCAATAACAGGGAAACCAGAAAAGCCATGCTTATCCACCAATGTATTAATTGAAAGCAACGTATCTTCTGGACCAACAGTAATTGGATCCATTACCATTCCAGATTCGTACTTTTTAACTTTTAAAACTTCTCTGGATTGAACATCAATTGATAAATTCTTATGGATAACACCAATACCACCAAGCTGAGCCATTTTTATTGCTGTATCTGATTCCGTCACCGTATCCATTGCTGATGAAGCAATTGGAATATTAACAGTAATATTCTTAGAGAAACGTGACTTAACTTCCACATCATTTGGAAGCACTTCAGAGTAATTTGGCATTAATAGGACATCGTCGTAGGTGAGACCTGGCTCTTCTGAGTAAAACATAAAAAAACCCTCTTTAAAGACTATTTGAGGGTTTTTTTATATCATAAATTAAGTAACTTAAATAGAATAATTGTAATTTTAATAACTCTTTTTGAAGTCTTTTCTAAAAGTTTTTAGTTCATCAATAAGCTCATTTACTTCGTCTGAATGCTTTAGATTCTGACGTAAATTGCTCTTATAACTCTTCTCAAAGACTGAGTTGATATCATTAATAATAGTTTGCTTAGGTGCAACATTACTTGTTGGTCTTACAGATGCAGGTTGTCTATCTGTCTTTTGAACAGACGGTCTTACTGGAACTGAAATAACTGATGATTTAGCACTGGTTTTTGGAGCCTTTTTAAAATCAAAGCCATAATATTTAACTGGTGCCTTATTTACTTTTTTCACTGATTTTTTTACAGACTTATAATAATCATATGCTCCAACTGGTTTTTTCACCGATTGAGGTTCTCTTTTTTGCTCACCACCATAAGTTTTAATATACATTACACTTCCTCGCTTATGAGATGAAGATGCATGAGGTATATCTTTAGTCTTGTGAGCTGATTCGACTGAAGCAATTTGACGTTTGATTCCAGCTTTAGGCTTACCCTGTAAGAACTGTTCTTCAAACTTATCCGTTTTTAAACTACTAATATTAGCAAAGACACTCTTCACCTGTTGGTAAGATGCAATACCAACTCTCGTGGGTCTTCGAGGTAGACCATTTTCATAGTCTTGATCAATAAATGTGAACTCTCCACTTCTCACTGGAATGGATAAATTAGGCTCAGTACTACTTGCAAATGTCGCTTGCCCAAACAGTACCAATAATTGTGATTTCTTTTCAAGGCTATTAACCGTTGTTATATACTCACCCTTCTCAAACTTTGTTACTGAGTTGATGGTATTAATTAAACTTGGTCTTTCAGAGTGCGCTTTAGTCCAAACATAACCATTTTGAACCTCTAGCATATTATTATAAATTTTTACAAAGCTTCCGCCTGCGAGATAATGGATATTGCCATGATCATCAACTAATGTGACATAGGCTTGATCATCAACCATTAACTGACTTTGATCTGGAATCTTGTCTGCATACTGAATTTCTTTTGAGGCACCATTTTCATAGAAGAGAAAACTCTTACCACCAAAATCAGCAATGCGAGCAACTGTTTTGGCGCTCGCAAGAGTAATGGAAAAAAGTGAGATTAAGAAAACTAACTTCATTCTACTTTCCTTTATACTTATATGCTAAGTCCTCATAGTATTTACTTAGGACTTTCCACTCTTGAGTATTTCTATATTTAGATCTGAATTCTTCTACGGTCTTCATAAACTTCCCATGATCACCTTGGTGAAACTGAGAAAGTCCTAGCCAAAGCTTGGCACCACGATAGTACTTAGAATTTGGATACTTTCTAATTAATGTATTAAAGTGGCTCACGGCCCAATCATAGTGTTTCTTAGATTCATAAGCAGCGATACCGGCTTCAAATAAAGTCGTATCATTAATTGAATTATGATTTGGATATTCTTTTAAAAGAGTATTGTAGTATTGAGCTGACTTATCATACTTTTTAAAGTGAAGAGCTTTTTCTCCTACTCCTAATAACTTCTCTGGACTCCATCTATATAGTTCAAAGTTTACGAGATCATTTACATTCTTCTTAGGAATACTAGCAATGCTTCTTTTCTTATTTTGTAAGCTCATTGCTAAATGTTCTTTTTGAGATTCAAGAACAGCAATCTTAGCTTTTAAGACTTGGTTTTCTTTTTTGAGAACTCTTACCTGCTTTGAAAGGTGAAGTGATTTGTACTCATAATTATGTACAACTTCCGCCCTTTTACCAAAGTCATTCCAAAAGCCAAATTCACCAAGTGTATACGTGAATACCGCCATTAAAACTGTAATTACTGTAAATTCTTTCATGATTAAAACCTTATCTGTTCGATTAAATCTCACTTATTTATCGGTTGAATCCTTGGGAACTTTAGTAATTTTGGAGGTTAAAATTTACCCCCCTGCAGATAAATTTAAAGAAACTTGTCATTAACCCGATAAGAATACCAAGGAGTTAAGTATGAAATTACAGAGACTTAGTTTATTTTTATTATTATCTTTTCTTGTTTTACCTAGTGCATTTGCTAGAAAACCCGCTGTAGAAGACTTTGTCGGGGTAGAACCGCAGGACTATAGTCGAACTCCCCAAGGAACAGAAGTTCTCTTTGATTTTGGAAATAAAATTAAGGCGAATCCAACGACAACTGAGAATTCGAACTTAACCTCTACTTTTGTACTTATAAGTTTTATCTTATTACCATTTGCTATGTGGTTTGGTATCACACGCTCAAGTCTTTCTCATACTGAAGAGGAAGAGCATATGGCCGAAGTGAAAAATATCAAAGACTATCAAAAAGCAGAAACAGAAGAAGAGAACAAAAAAGCTTCATAGAAGCTATAAACGTCTCCAAATTCCATTTCTAATATAGAAGAATATGTGCTGAATATGCCCATAGTTAATGGATATCTCATTTCGTTCATCATTATTATAATCTAGAGTATCCACAGTATAATAGCGAAGGGCATATTTATTATTCACCATCTCTTTCTCTAAAAAGATATGAGGTCCTTCATAAAAATACATACGCTTAAAGTCTCTATTTTGAATGGTTAAAAAGTATACTCTTGCTCTTCCTTCGAAGATCGTTGAATCAATCTGTCCTTCATAATAGTGCAAAATCAGAACATCTGTTTCTGATGATATTGTCTTAAGCTGAATTTTATAGAGTTTACTTTCTCCCCCAACAGCCTTTAACTTTTCAGTCATGAGGTTTTGTCCAAATCGGTCGCGAATCTCTATAAAATCAAGGCCATCTTTTTTCAAGGCCTTAATTCTTTCCTTCTTTCCATCACGATTAAGATCAATAAGGTAGGCATCTGTCTCTACTGAGACTTTATAGTTTAAAATCTCTTCTTTTTTCTCATAGAGTTCGCCAGTAAAAATTTTTCGGTAATAACGCTCGTCCTGCGCAATGGCACAAGAGCCAAAAATCAAATATATAGTGCAGCTAATAAAAATAAATCTAAAACTCAAATGCATAGTTATATTGTAACTTAACTTTGGCTTTGTTAATATGAGTAAATCAATTTTTCTACTATTTAAGGGATATACATGGATTTAAACATAGGTTTTATCAAATCAGAGTCGCAATTAAACGTTCTAAAACTGGACACAAATACTCAGGAAGTTGTTTCAAATATCATCGACACAGTAGAGAGAGGTAAATCGAATCTTAATCTTTTATTATATACAGATGAAAATGAGGTTGAAGGCCTAAAGAAAATTATGGATGAAGAGAATAAGTTTTATCCAGTTATGAACTCAACAACTCTTGGGTTAGATCATGAAAATTTTAGCTCCCTTCAATCTGATGACATTATTTCGCTTTATTCTAAAGTGAGTGCGAGATGGTTATTAAATAATAATATTCAAACTATTGAACAAATCTATGGTCTCATTACTTACCTACGTGATTTATGGACAAATGATAGAAGTAACTTCTTTGAAGAGCTTTGGTACCTTGTAAAAACAAATCTTGGTACAACGGATTTAAATATCATCTTTCACGATGTTACTGAAGAAAACCCTGAGAAAAATGAAAAAGCACAATTAAAGTATTCTGTTTGCAAAGGAAAGAAATCTCCTGAAATATTTGATGCCAAGTCTGCTGAAGAAAATGTTATGCAAGAATATAAGAATGAGTTTCAGGAAGAATTTCAAATTACAGAATACAATTCAGAAAAAGGTGAATTGGTTGCATCAATAAGAGTTGGTTTAAGTCCGATTCTAATCATGGCCAAAACACCACAATTTAATCAATTACAACAATCAATTCTTATCGCTTTATTTTCAGGATTAAAACAGTCTTAGAAAAAAATCTTGTGCCCAGTGAGAGACTAGGCACAAGAGAGGTTAAAGAGAGGGAGAGAGTTAAGTGAAGAATTTTCATTCTTCCTTATTGTATTTTCTAATTATTTAAATTAATAATTTCAGATGCGATTTCAGTAGACTTATTCATAAGTTCATCTGGAACCTCAACACCTTCAGTTGTATCAATTCCAAGTCTCGCATTTCTCACATCTAGCATTTTCTTTTTAGCTAATTCCTTTGCTTTAGGATTCTTAGCACGCTGATGATCAATCATTAGCTCTAGATATTCAATTTCATCTAAAGATAAAGTTAATGACTTACCAAAAAGTGGAATATACTTTTTAGGAATCGGACGCTTACTAGCTAACATCAATTGAAGTGGTGTGTGAGTCTTCATACCTAAAAGTCTGGCCCATGCTCTTAATGAAAATTGCGGGTTCTTGCGCTTTTTCATATACAGCATGTCTTTTAAATAAATTTCAGGCTCAGTATACGTGTAAATATTCATCGTGGTCTCCTTCACTACTAATTAAATACGTGTGGGTTAATAGTGAAATCATTCATAAAACTTGTGCTGTTTCTAGAACAGATTTGGGTTTCGCACAATGAATTGAGCTCTGAGAAGTAGTTTTTTCAAAATTTTTGAAACACTACGTTTTTGAAACACTATGTTTCAAACATAAAATAGTGCTAAATAACCAAAATTACTTACCAAATGAACTAAGTTGTTCACCACCAAGAACATGGAAGTGAGTATGAAACACTGTTTGGCAGCCGTGTTTTCCCATATTCGTGACCACACGAAATCCATTTTTAGCTAATTCAGTCTCGTTTTCAGTGAAGTCTTTGATCGCAGCAAAGATATGATTTAATTCATTTCCACTTGTAACAAGTTCATTCACATCTTTTGTATGGTTCTTAGAAATAAATAGGTAATGCTCACTGGCCTGAGGATAGATGTCTTTGAAAGCATAAACATTTTCGTTCTCATAAACTTTCTTAGAAGGAATATCACCATGAATAATTTTACAAAAAAGACAATCGCTCATTCTTTCACCCTTTGAATATTTCCATTTATACCTGCAAACTTATCAGCAAGTTTTTCATATCCTCTATCTAAATGATAAATACGACTAATAGTGCTCTCACCCTGTGCAGTCATTGCAGCAAGAATTAATGCAGCACTTGCACGCAGATCCGTACACATTACAGGGGCACCTGTTAATTCAGAGTTCCCTTTTATAAATGCATTATTACCATCTATTTCGATATCATATCCCATTCTAACGAGCTCAGGGACATGCATAAATCGATTCTCAAAAATATTCTCTATAATGACGGAGTCTCCATCACACACACCCATTAATGCCATTATTTGGGCTTGAACATCCGTTGGGAATCCTGGGTATGGAGCTGTTTCAATTCGTACCCCTTTTAATTTTCCACTTGGATAAACCTGTACAAAGTTTTCACCACGCTCTAACTTGGCTCCCATTTGCTGAAGAGTATTTAGAACAAAGTCCAGATGCTCAGGATTAAACTTATCCACTTTCAACTCAGAGTCCATCATAAGGGCAGCAATTATATAAGTCGCAGCTTCAATACGATCACCAATGATAGAGTAATTAACCTCTCTAACCTTAAGGTCTTCAAACTTAACCCCTTCAATTGTTATAGTTGAACTCCCATGCCCTTTAACTTTAAATCCTAACTCATTTAAAAAGTTTCCATGGTCTTCGATCTCAGGCTCACGAGCAGCATTATCTATAGTTGTCGTTCCTTGTGCCATCACAGCGGCCATCATTAAATTCTCTGTCGCTCCTACAGAAGGAAAAGGGAGAACGATTTTACTACCAACTAAGCCTTTCGTTTTTGCGTAAATATAACCTTTTTTAATTTCAATTTCTGCACCTAGTTTTTCTAAACCTTTAAGATGGATATCTACAGGACGACTACCAATAGCACACCCCCCAGGTAGCGAAACAATGGCCTCTTTCTTTCTCGCAAGTAAAGGACCAAGAACTAAAACTGATGCACGCATTTTTCTAACCAGATCGTAGTCAGCTTTTATATTATTTATCTCATCGGCCATAAAGATAGTCTTATCTCCATCTTGTGAACTCTGAACCCCAAGACTATTTAGTATTTGGGTAAAAAAGCTAATATCACTAAGTCCAGGAAGGTTATCAAAAATTATTTTTGAAGGGCTTAAAATTGTAGCGGCGAGAATGGGTAATGTTGCATTCTTTGCACTAGAAACAGCAACGCTTCCCTTTATTTTATTTGGTCCATTTATAATTAATTTATCCATCTAAACTTCCTTATTTTTCATTGCTTTTATAAAGCGATATCGTCCGGTTAAATCCTTAATAAGTTCAATTGATTTAAAACCAAACGAGTCTAATTGTTTTGCCTGAGACTCTAAATGGTCTTCATGTCCTTCGTATATAAAGTAACCATTTTCATTTAGATTATTAAACGTATTCTTAAAGAAATCATCAAACCATGCATCATACTCTCTATCAGCAAGATACAACGCTATGTGTGGCTCATAGGCATCAGTTTGCCTATGCACACCTGCCCTATCAGCATTCTCTTTAATATAGGGAGGATTGCTTAAAATAAGATCATACTTATTATTTATATTCTTATACAGATCACTTTTAATAAGCTCTGTTTGGCCTAAGGCTTTATTCCAAGTTAGCTTAGTAAGGTTTTTTTCACAAACATCAAGTGCCTTTTGAGAAATGTCACTTGCATGAAGGTGATTCATCTTAAGCGAGTTTTCTTTTAAATATTTGAGGATATTAATAAAAATAGCTCCACTTCCAACCCCAAGATCAAGTACTGAATTGATACTTTTCTCTTTGATTAGATTAATAGCTTCATGCACGAGAATTTCAGTTTCAAAGCGAGGAATGAGAACGTCTTCATTAAGTGAGAATTCAAAATCATAAAAGAATTTTTTCTTGGTTATGTACTCAAGAGGAATACCCTTTAATAACTTAGTATGGATTTCTTCCGTTGCCCCAAGGTATTGATCAACTCCTAGATCATCTAAAAAGCGCAAGAGTACAATTTTATTTATTCCAGGATAGTTTTCTTCTAACTCTTTTAGGTTAGTATCAAAGAAAGATACTAATTCTTTTGGAAGATTAATCTTCTTCACCTTGTAAAAGAATTGCTTGGTTATGTGCTACTAGTGCATCCACAACAGGAGCGAGGTCTCCTTCAATAATTTTATCTAAAGAATAAAGAGTAAGGTTGATTCTATGATCAGTTAAACGCCCTTGAGGAAAATTATAAGTTCTAATCCTCTCACTTCGATCACCTTTTCCAACAAGGTCACGTCTTTCACTGGCCTCTTTCTCATGTGCCTCTGCGACCATTTTATCATAGATTCTAGTCTTTAAGATTTTAAGTGCTTTTTCTTTATTCTTTAATTGTGATTTTTCATCTTGAATGGCAACAACAGTATTTGTTGGTAAGTGAGTAACACGTACAGCTGAATCGGTAGTGTTTACAGACTGTCCACCTTTACCACCTGAACGATAAACATCCACACGAACATCATTCATATCCAAATTAAATTCAACTTCATCCGCTTCAGGCATAACTGCCACAGTAATCGTTGAAGTGTGAACGCGGCCTTGAGATTCTGTTTCAGGAACTCGTTGTACTCTGTGCACACCACTTTCATATTTAAGCTTTGAGAAAACCTTATCCCCTGTTACAGAGAGAATAACTTCTTTAAAACCTTTATCATTTTCAGAAACTGAAACAAGATCAGCTTTGAAGCCAAGTGTGGCCCAGTAGTTCTTGTACATTCTCCAAACATCACCAACAAAGATAGATGCTTCATCTCCACCTGCTCCTGCACGAATTTCAACCATACAGTTTTTATTATCCAGCGGATCTTTAGGTAATAATAGAATCTTCAGTTTTTGTTCAAGGCCAGGAATTTGGCCTTCATATTCAGAGATTTCCTCTTTTGCCATTTCACGCATTTCTTCATCACTTTCTGATTCCAAAAGCTCTTTGGCCCCTTCAAGGTCACCTTTAATTTTCTTATATTCTTTATAAGTTTGAACTAACTCTTCTATATTAGCTCTTTCCTCAGTAGTTGCCTTATACTCATCTTGTCTTTCGTATAGAGTTGGGTCTGCCATCTTCTCTGTGAGTTCTTCAAACCTTCTAACAACTGAATCTAATTTATCAAACATGGACATGTCTTACTCCAAAAAGTCTTTAAGAGTAGAATTTGTTGACTCCATAGCATTAATGCTTTCGATATCAACTTCTTCTAGAGAAACAATTTTTTCTTTTGCTTCTTTAAGATTATATTTTTCTTCTAGAGCAAGTACTGCCTTGATAGAAGAAAGAGCAACTTCTAATTGCTTCTCATCTGGCTCTTTAGTCGTTAATTTTTGTAACATCATCCCTGGAAAACTAAGGGCACGACAAGCAGGGTTACCTGGGTACTTACCTGCAAGTTTAATAATCTCATATGAAATTCCTGCAACAGGAAACATAAATAAGATCTTCACAACCACCGCACTTAAATGCTTTAAGATCAATGGTAGTCCCTGACCAATTGGAATGATGGTAAAAAGTACTGAGAAAATAATAATTGAAATAAATAATAAGAAGAAAATAAATGAAGTTCCACAACGAGGATGTAAAGTTGTGTACTTCTTAGCATTCTCAACCTTTAACTCTTCACCAGCTTCAAAAGTTGAAATCGATTTATGTTCAGCCCCATGGTATTGAAACACTCGTCTGATATCAGGAATAAATCCAATAATCCAAATATAGAGAATAAATATACAGGCCTTAATAACACCATCAACAAAGTGAAAAGCAAATCCATCAAGGTCCCAATTTAAATCAAATAACTGATCCAAACCTGCAGTTGCTGCGTGAGGAACAAATACAAATAAGCCCATACCAAAAGCAAATGAGCCGGCAATTGTTAAAAAAGTACCCCAATCAATTTTTTCTTTCTTTTTCTTTTCAGCTTCATACTGCTCAAGAGTCTTCCCTTTCTTAAGAGCTTCTTCTTTTAGTTCTTCATCCATTGCAATGTTTGCTGAATAATTTAGAGAAACAATTCCATTTGCCATCGTTTCAACTAACATAACGACACCACGGAAAAATGGTTTTCTTAGAAAATCAAATTTCTTTGAAAGACCAAACCACTGATCTCTTCTTAAGCGAATTGTTCCATCTGGTTTTCTTACTGCAACAACAAATGCATTGGGTGATCTCATCATCACCCCTTCAATTACTGCTTGCCCACCAATTGAAGTGTATTGTTTTGCAAGTATATTAATAATTTTAAATAAGATTTTCTTTAGCATAATTCCTTTTAAGCTTATCCGTTCATTGATTCCATGAAGTCAGTATTGGTCTTTGTATTCTTAATTTTATCTAATACAAATTCCATGGAATCAATTGTGTTCATAGGGTGAAGAACTCTTCTAAGTACAAATACTTTCTGTAAATCACCAGCATCCATTAATAGGTCTTCTTTTCTGGTAGCAGACTTATTAATATCTAAACAAGGGAAGATTCTCTTTTCCATTAGTTTTCTATCAAGTTGAATCTCAGAGTTACCAGTTCCTTTAAATTCTTCAAAAATAACTTCATCCATTCTTGAACCAGTATCAACAAGTGCAGTTGCAATAATCGTAAGAGATCCACCCTTTTCAATATTTCTGGCTGCACCAAAAAATCTCTTTGGTTTGTGAAGTGCATTTGAATCAACCCCACCAGAAAGGATTTTACCAGATGGTGGAACGACAGTGTTATAAGCACGAGCTAATCTTGTAATTGAGTCGAGTAAGATCACAACATCTTGACCAGCTTCAACTAGTCTTTTAGCTTTTTCAATAACCATCTCAGCAACTTGAACGTGGCGACTAGCTGGCTCATCAAAAGTAGAAGAAACAACTTCTGCTTCAACACTTCTTCTCATATCTGTTACTTCTTCTGGTCTCTCATCAATTAAAAGAACAATTAATTTTGCATCTTTATGATTATGAGAGATAGCATTAGCAATATCTTGTAATAAAACAGTCTTACCTGCTTTAGGAGGAGCAACAATTAAACATCTTTGTCCAAAACCTTGAGGTACGAAAAGATCAATGATTCTCGTCGAATAACCTGATGGCTCAGCTTCAAGATCAATTTTCTTTTCAGGATATAGAGGAGTTAAGTTATCAAAAAGAACAGTTTGCTTGTGTTTTTCTGGAGTTTGAAAGTTAACTTTCTCAACTTTTAAAAGTGCGAAGTATCTCTCACCATCTTTTGGAGGTCTAATTTCACCATTGATTGTATCCCCAGTTCTTAAACCAAATCTTCTAATTTGTGATGGAGAAACATAAATATCATCTGCACCTGGTAGGTAGTTATAACCTGGAGATCTAAGGAATCCAAAACCATCTGGTAAAATTTCTAAAACACCTTCACCAAATATCGACTCATCGTCTTCAGCGTGTTTTTTAAGTAAAGCAAAAATAATTTCGTGCTTTTTCATACCAGCAGCATTTTCAATACCTGCTTTACCGGCCATTTTACTCAGTTCTTTGATTTCTTTTTCTCTTAGTTTGTTTAAATGCATGGGTTCTCCATCGAGGTAATAATTTATTGGAATTCTTATTTGAATTGACTTGTAGGACTTAAATGTTCCTGAATATACTCATATTATCCTACCCTATTTATCTGTCAAGTAATCTGTGACAAGAAATATCGGTCTTTACAGAACTAGTGAATTAATGATTATTAGAGCCTATGCAAAAATCTGAACTCAATGGAAAACACCTGATGGCCATCGACTTTGGTAAGAAGTATACCGGAGTTGCGACACACAAGGTCAATGTAGACCCAATTATCTTGGCCTATGGGCGTATAAAATATGAGAGTGATGAGCAATTAATTAAAGAACTTAAATTGATTATTGAAGATGAATTTATAGAGTATTTAATTATTGGGATTCCCTACTTCACTGATGGCACCGAGTCAAAAATGACTAAGGAAGTTAAAGCTTTTGCAAGTAAACTCTCCAAAGAAATCTCTATTCCCTTATTTGAACAAGACGAGAGCCTTTCAACTTTTGAAGCAGAGGAACGTATGAAAAATGATCCAAAGTATAATTTCCAAGTTGATTACTCAAAAATTGACAGTGTTGCCGCAACGATAATCTTAGAAGAATTTTTAAATTCTCGAGACAATTAAACGTGCTTCACTTAAACTAATATTCATGAAAAAAGCATTTATTATCTCAAGTTTATTGGCCCCAATATTCGCTTCAATATTTTTAGCGATTCACTTTTCTATTATTTTCTTTTCTCCATACGCTGGTGAAAATACAACTTTTACTGTTAGACCTGGTGAAGGTTTTGCAAAAGTTAATGGAAGACTTGCTCAGAAGAATCTTATCAGTGATGCGAGACTTTTCCATTACTATGCCAAGTACACAGACAAGATGACCAAAATTAAGGCCGGTACCTACGAAATTAATAATGGTATGCATATGGGTGAAATTCTAGACACACTAGTTGATGGTGTTCCTATCCTTACTTCAGTTACTATTCCTGAAGGAAAAAATATGTATGAGATAGGAAAGATTTTAGAAGAAAATAAAATAACCTCTTATAAAGACTTTATTAAAGAATGCAGGGATCAAGAAAATATTGCACTTATAAATGCTGAAGCACCAAGTGTCGAAGGCTATTTATTCCCTGATACTTATAAGTTTGCAAAAGAAACACCGGCTCGCGAAGTAGTAAGAGCTATGATTAATTTGTTTAACCAGAAAGTTGCAGACTTAGACTTCTCGCAGGCAAATCTTAATAAGCATGAAGTTATTATTCTTGCTTCAATTGTTGAAAAAGAAACTGGTGCTAAATTTGAGAGACCTACCATTGCAGGTGTTTACCTAAATAGACTTGCTAAAAATATGCGCCTGCAAGCAGACCCAACAACAATATACGGAATTTGGGAAAACTATAATGGCAATTTAAAGAAAAAACATCTCTTACAAAAAACTGATTATAATACCTATAAGATGGCAGGACTTCCCCTAGGGCCAATTGCCAGTCCTTCATTGGCCGCAATTAAAGCAGTATTAAAACCTAAAGATCATAATTTTATTTACTTTGTTTCTAAAAATGATGGAACTCACGTTTTCACTCCAACCTATAAGGAACATCTTAAGGCCGTTGAGTATTGGCAAAAAAATTATAGGAATCGAAAAGGAAAAAGCTGGAGAGACTTAAAACAATAGGAATATTAAAAGTCTATTTGTTCTTCAAAACTCTCGCACTCATTGGTTATGCTTTCATACTCTGACTTAGTTGATCTTCCTAGGATCTCACGAGTAATACTGACATATGTATTATCTTGAAAATATGCACTTGCAGGATTAAATGTAATAAAAAATTCCTTCTCTCCTAAATCTTTAATTTCAGAGATAGGTTTAAGAATTCTATTCAATTTAGTTTTTAATTCATAATGAGGAAGAGTCACATCAATTTCCGCATAAGTCCTTACTCGACCACGCCACCTTGTATACTCACCTATCCAGCTTCTGATTTCTTGAAAACACTTTGGTCTTCCCATATCAAGTTCGAAGTCAAAACCATTTTTCTTACGTCTAAAAATAACATCCCATAAGAAATACTTCTCATATACTTCAAGCTCAGCTTGTAAGTCTCTAAAGTTCTTATGGTGAACATCTATATTTGTTAGTATATCCGCTCTTTTACGATCAAGAGTTAGAACACTGGTATCTTTAGAGCATTCAAGATCAAAATCAGGAGTGATATTTTCCCAAGGTAAATAGGCACAGTGAAGATTACTCACATGAACAATATTGGCCATCTCTTCAATTAAAAAGCTTGTTACATATCCTTCAACACCTTTGTCTAATGGACCAGCAACAACTCCTACCACTTCACCTTTAATATCAATGATAGGTGCCCCAATACTTCCTTCATCAAAACCACAATCCCTCATGGTTACTAGTGGAGAAGTTTCCTTAATACTAAAAGGGTTCGCATAAGAATTATAAAATGGAGTACAAACTTTTGAACGTAGAACACTTCTTCTATTATTTTCGTAGTCCGCCTTCCAAATAGTATAAGATGTATTATTTACGATACCTTCTTTAGAAACTTTAATTGGCTTACGAGAACTTTTCTTTTTCAATTTAATAAAGGCATAGTCAGAGCTTCTTAAGGCAGGATCAATATCATCTCTTACGGCACTTGCTGCGATAACTTCTTCACAGAAAATTGTTTCTTGTTTTCTAAAAGTATCTCCAGGGAGAACTGAAATAACTGTATTAGCACAACTTACTTTTGGAAAGCGCAATGACTTAGATAAACAACTCGAACTTGTAAGGAGAATATCTTCTTTAACTAATACACCTGTACAATATTTAATATTTCCACGATCAAGGATAATTACTTTTGCTACCGCTGCATTACAGAAGATTTCGTCTTCACACTCAACACTTTGAGTAAGAGCAAAATTTCGTACACTATCTGATACGGTTCTTTCATTTTCTGAATTACGAGGGGGCTCTTTAGAGTCTTCTTTTTCATCGAAGTCTCTACCACATGCTATAAGCATACATGCTAATAAGAGAGTAATTAAATTAGGTATACGCATAAGCTCCTAAAAAATAAGTAATATTTCATCTTATAAATTTATAATGTTTAAAGTCAAATGGTTAAGCGCTGCGTCTTATCTAATAAAAACTTACACATTTTTGCCTAGTTTAATCTTTGGTTGATCTTAAGGTCCGATGCAGGATAAAATATTTTATCTGCAAGGATAAGCGGATAATTTATGGATTTTTCAAGGAGGAGATCTCATGGACAAGAAACAGCTTGAACACTTTAAATCAAAGCTATTAGATGCTAGAAACAAAATCCTAAACTCAGGTGTTCTTAGTAATTACGAAGACTTACATATTAAAGCGGACGATCTCGCAGATGAGGCTGATCTTGCTTCAAATACTATCAATCAACAAATATCTTTCAGTATTCGCGATAGAGAAATGAATAAATTAAGAAGAATTGATGCTGCTCTAGAAAGAATTGAAGATGGAAGCTATGGAATTTGTATTGAGTCTGGCGAAGAAATTGAGCCAAAAAGACTTGAAACACAGCCTTGGACAGAATTCTGCTTAGAAGTAGCAGAAGAGCATGAGAGAGAGGCCTCTCAGAGATTTAATAGAAGAGCTTAATTTCCTCCATAAATTAATATTAAAATATGAGCATCTAGAAATAGATGCTCTTTTTTTATCCCTTTCAAGTAATTAACTGTACATATTTTTTACACTCATCACAAAAAAAGCCATTTTGCATGCTTTAATATCCTCTAAGTGCCTAGAAACCCTAGCCTTTTTTTGGCAATAATCTTGCTTATTAAAAGGTGGCTTTGAGGTTGAAAAGGATAATTAATGAAAAAGACATTCCTAAGATTTTTAAATTTAACATTAGCACTTAATCTCTTATTAGTGAGTAATTTAAGTTATGCTAATAAAGGTGTAGCAAGCACAAAGAAAATCAAGACTCATTATTATTCTGTTGATCAACTTAATAATAGATTTGCTAGTTGGGGAATTGATCCAAATCTTTCTCAGAGTTCAATTAACTTAGAGCGCTCTTGGAAAAGCTTTGAAAAGAAAAAAGATATTGTTGTTGCTGTTGTTGATACAGGTATCGATCCAAATCACCCATTTTTATCAAAAAATATTTATGTTCCAAAGGGTGCAGTAAACAGTAATAATTATGGTGTTGATTTCTCTAAGAAATCTTTAAATTCATCTCCAATTGATACTCATGGGCATGGAACTCACGTATCAGGAATCGTTAAGAGTATCTTTCCTGAAGTAAAGATCCTTGCTCTTAAATACTATAACCCACAAGCTTCAGGACAAGCGAATTTAAACTCTACTATTAAAGCACTTGAGTACGCTGTTGATCAAAACGTTGATATCATCAACTACTCTGGTGGTGGTCCAGAGCCAAGCAGTGAAGAGTTAGCGATCCTTAGAAAAGCTGAAAAGAAAGGTATCCTAGTTATCGCTGCAGCTGGAAATGAAAAGTCTAATATTGATCTTAAAGAAAATGCTTATTACCCAGCTAGTTATGGTCTATCAAATATCATTACTGTTGGTGCTCATAATGAAGCAAATAAAATCATTTCTTCATCAAACTGGGGAAGCAAATCAGTTGATATTGCAGCTCCTGGATATAGAATTAAATCAGCAATTCCAAATGGTGGTGCTGGTTATATGACGGGTACATCACAAGCAACTGCATTTGTTACTGGAGTAGCAGCTCTTATTAAATCAAAGTACCCACAGTTTAATTACCAACAAGTAAGAAACATTCTTTTAAGCTCTTCACTTAAGATTAATACTCTTAAAGGAAAAGTACTTGGTGGTGGTAAACTTGACGCTGCTCGTGCATTAGATGTAGCTGAGCATGTTCACACAAAATTATTCGATTCAGGTCGCTCTGTAGCTCGTAATAACAAATAATTAATGTCCAAATAAAAATAAGTTTTATATCATGAGAGCATGTTCAAAAAGCATGCTCTTTTCGCATTAATAGCTGGTACTTTATATGCCCTTGGCTTTCCTTCTTTTCTAGGAAAGACCTTACTAATCACCCCCATTATTGGGATCGGTATTTTATTATACCTCTTTGAGCAAGAGCTTAATTTAAAACAAAAACTTATTCGATTAACTCTCTTTAACTTAACCTTTAATACCATTGGTTTTTATTGGATAACTTCGACCTTACAAGAATTTGGAGAATTACCCTTTATAGTGGCCTTTACACTGGCACTCTTTTTTACTTTTGTGATCACTCCACACTTATATATCTTTTTGGGAATTCAACATTTCACTCAGAGTAAAAGAAGTAAGCTCGGCTTTGAGATTAATATCCTATTGCTCACACTAAGCTATACAGTGTGTGAGTACTTTATCCCTCAACAATTTCCGGTAATGTTAGGACAGCCATGGGCAGTTATAGGAGAATACTTAGGCTTTGCTAATATAGGCGGAATCCCCTTTTATACGACATTTAGCTTAATTTTAATTTACAATATTATTCAATATCTAAAAGACCAACGATACTCTAAGTTTCAATTAGCTCTATTATTAGCTTTTATTATTTTAAATCCCATCGTGAACACAACGAAAGAGCAAACTGCTCCCAAGACTCTTAATATGAGATTGGTTCAAGCCAATATTAGTAGTTTTTTAAAGGTCGATGCTGAAAAAGGAATATATGCTTCAGTTGGAGAAGTTATTCGTCGTTACCAATCACTAAGTCAAAAGGAAAGCCAGCGACCACTAGACTTAATTATATGGCCTGAAACTGCTTATCCCTATTCAATTGAAAGAGACCCTAAAAATATCCAATTAACAGAGCTACCAATTGTCTTTAAAGACATTGCACTTAAACATAGAAGTGATTTATTTATTGGAGGCTATGATCATAAAGTTACTCGTAAAGATTATTTTAAGAGTGAATATAATACCAATTTTCATATTAGCCCAAATGGAAATTTAAAAGATGTATATCATAAACATATATTAATACCTTTTGGTGAAACGCTCCCCTTTCCACATTTTATCAATGAAATGTTAGCTCCCATGCTTTCAAATATTTCATTCTTTGCTGAGGGAGAAAGGTATTCTGTTTTTAATACAAAGAGTGAACATTCATTTATAAATACTATTTGTTATGAAATCTTAAAGCCTGAATACGTAAGAGACTATTTAAATAGTATTGAAAAAAGACCCCATGCCCTTATTAATCTTACAAATGATTCTTGGTATGGAGATACAGCTGAGCCTGAGCAACACCTATTTTTAACTTTATGGCGTTCATTAGAGTTTGATCTTCCTATTATTAGATCAACAAACACTGGTATTTCAACAATTGTAAATATCCACGCACAAGAATTAAAGAGACTTGGGGTAGGAATAACAGGAAATTTAGACTACACCATGGAACTAGGAAAGAGAGAGGCCACACTTTTCCAAAAATTTGGTTTTCTTAACACTATCTTCCTCTATTTCATCCTCTTTATTTTTCAAATATTGCTGTTAAAATATAAGCATAATGAAGATTAGTATAATTTTGATTTTCCTATTTAGTTTCAGTGGCTGTACTTCTTATGAGAAGTTTAGACAAATTACAGAAGAATTAGAGATTCCTTCTCGTATGTTTAAGGCAGACTATAACCAAACCTGGCAAGCAGTTATTCAAGTAATGAAACGATTTGATATTGCTTATCAAAACCAAGAAGCCGGTAAAATTAAAACTCGTTGGATGGATAATACTTTGCAAGTAAACTTCACAGATGCCTTTGGTTCGGCTGATGCAGTGAAAGCAGCTGAATTTAAACTAGTTGTAAACGTTGCAGAGGGATATAGTTATGGAAGAAAAGTGACCAAAGTAACTATTTATAAAAGACAACGAATTGAAAACGATTTTTTACAAGGTTGGAAAGCTCAACCAAGTGATGGAATTCAAGAAAAAACATTACTTTATCGTATTGAAAAACTTATCGAAAATGATAATAAGTTAAAAGAAATCGATAAGGCCCGTGAAAAAGAACTTCTCGAAAATTTCTAATTACCTAATT
>CAJXHA010000039.1 GCA_913053615.1 uncultured Bacteriovoracaceae bacterium
AAATTTCCCAACAATTGGGAAGTCGTGCTCTAAGGCCTTAATCTCATTTTGGGGGGAAGCAATCACTAGGTAAGTAACAGCATCATTATCCAAAAAGGTTGTCTTATTATAAATAGTCGTTGGTTCTTCATTAAAAAAATCATAGAAGAATTTTTTATAAGCAAGGATGTCTTTAATTTGCTTCTTATGTTTTTTAGAAATTTCTTTATCAGCTAGAACATCTTCATTTAATCGACCTCTAGCTTCAAGATCAATTTGTTGATAACCTTGCTTAATAACATAAGTGGTTTTAGAGCAAGATATAATGCAAAGTGAGAAGAGAAAAAGACTTAGTATTTTCATGCAGAAATAGTATCAGAACACCCATGAAAAGCCAGCTGAATAAGTGAGATTATTTTCAGCTTGATCCGTGTCAAAATCTGGCATTACCGCCCTGGCGCTAAGACTGAGCCCCATTAGTTTAGTTAAACGAAAGCGCAGCCCAAGGGAAACATAACCAGAATTAAAGGTTTCTTTATCATTCTCTATAGTCACATCTTCTTCAGGATCTGTTCCATCTTGAATGGTATAAGTTGTTGTCCCCTCTGTTGTTAGCTGTGCATATCCCACCGAAAGAGAAGGTATAATCCTCGCTTTTCTTGAAGCAAAAGATTGTCTTAAACCAACACCACTAACTTCAGTTTTCACTAAACTTTCAATACTCTTAATTTTTAAACCAGAGCTATCAGTTGCCTGTCTGTCATCTTCAAGTCTTTCGTCACTCTTAGAATAATTAAATTCCAAAGCAGTATATTCCCAAATATACCATGCCCATGTAGCAGATATTCCTGTGGTGGTGGTCACAGCTTGTCCAGGATCCAAATCAGGATCAGTAGTAGACTCTACTCCATCAATTTTTCTCTTAGTAAATGTATAATTAATACTTAAATCAACATAAGCATAAAGATTGGAAAGACTAAATAGGCATATGAGTAACCATTTCATCTTAGATATTTTAGCATTCTTAAGGAGCAGGTTCCTTTAGGCGGAAAAGATGTACACCCTGGTAAGTGCCTTAAATTACTGACTTTTTCGGGTCGCTATAAAGACAGAAACACTGATCCAGATAAAAACTAAGATACTTTTAATTTTCCAGCTTACATTTACAAAAATAAGGGTTCCCATCATACTTACACTCAAAAGTGCAATCGCAGTGATTTTAACATCTTTCTTTATGGTCTTTTGACTCTCCCACTCTTGAATGATCGGGCCAAATTTTGGAAGGTTTAATAGCCATGCATGAAACTTAGGAGAAGATTTTGAAAAAAGATAGGCCGCCAAAATTAAAAATGGAGTCGTAGGCATTATTGGAAGTAAGGCCCCAATAAATCCTAGAATGACTGAAATCCACCCTAGAATAAATAATAAAGGCCTAAGAGATTTATCAATCAAAAGTTTCTTCCTAGTACTTGAACAATTTCACCTTGGCTTGAGAGTGCTGTGGAACTTGTTACCTTCACATCCACCCAATTCCACTGAAGATTTTCATCACTTTCAATATGAACGATACGATAACAACTCGTTCTACCTTTCCACTTCGTTACACCTTTCATAGTAGATTTTCCTTCGACTAATACTCGATAGGTCTTGCCTTCCATTTCTTGGCGTATCTTTTCTTGAATATCTAATTGGTATTGTTGAATTTCTCTTAAGCGACGCCCGCGTATATCTTTTGTTAGAATATCTTTCATACGAGCTGCTTTAGTACCTGGTCTAGAAGAATAATTATACGAATAGATAAAATCATATTGAGCAGCATCTAAGAGTTTTAATGTATCTCTGTGTTCTTCTTCAGTTTCATTTGGAAAACCAGCAATAATATCTGTGGAAATAACGATGTCTGGATTGGCCTCTCTTAAACGCGCTAAGCGCTCAAGGTAATGCTCAATAGAGTATTGTCTTAACATTCTTTGTAGAACTGAATTACTTCCCGATTGCACAGGTAAGTGTAAATGATTTGCAAGCTTCTTAGACTTTCCATGAACTGCAATTAATTCATCACTTATGTCATATGGATGAGAAGTGGTATAGCGGATAAGTTTAAGCTTATCTATCTTTTCTAATTCCATAATCAATTCAGCTAGTGACTCTCCATTTTTCTTACCAAATGAATTAACGTTTTGTCCTAAAAGTGTGACTTCTTGAATACCTTGATGTTCACACATGCGAGCGACATCATTAACTATTTCAGTAATCGAGCGAGACTTTTCTCTTCCGCGAGTAAAAGGAACAATACAATAAGAGCAAAATTTATCACAACCTTTGATAATATTAACAAAGGCCTGTGGTGAGCCATGAGTTATTTTGGTTTCGATAGAGTAATTATCACTACGATCCCAACTTGTTACAGAGAATTTCTTATCTCCTGCATAGGCCCTATAAACAAGGTCTCCGACATTATCAATAACATCAGTTCCAAAAGCAAAATCTAATTGTGGATATTTTTTTAAGAGTTCTTTACTTTCAGTTTGAGCGATACATCCAGCGGCAGCCACTTTGACTTCACGCTCTTTCTTGTCATGCTTAGCATTTCCAAGGTGAGAATAGAATTTTTGGTTAGCAAGATCACGAATCGCACAAGTATTATAGATTAGAAGATCTGCGTCTTCTTTAGTTTCAGTATGAGAAAAATTTAATTCATTTAAATGAGATAACATTCTTTCAGTGTCATGATAATTCATCTGACAGCCGTAAGTTTTAATCCATACTTTTCTTTTAGGAAATTCGAGATCGCCGATAATTTTCACATCTGTATTTGAACTAGCAGATGCGTTCTGAGTTGTTTCATTTGTCATGATAAGGGTACCCTGTTTAATGGTTCTTATTGGGCACCATTTATAGAAATTATGCTGTCTCTTGTCAAGGAAAGCCTTTCTTTTGAAAGGCTATTTATTTGAAATCTTTATCTTTTCTTTTAAAAGCGTCTTATTTTCTAAGTTACTAACCCTTAGAGTGACCTCTTTATCCGTAGAGTCTTTAGGCAGCTCAAACTGAACCTGTCTAAAAACCGGTTCTTCCTTTAAGTCCGCTATCTTTATCTTGGACTTATCAATAACTAATTCTTTATAGATATTTTCACTAACATAGATTCTCTTATCATAACTCTTGCCCTCACTTGTTATTAATTGAACTTTTAAATTTGAATTAGACTCAAATCTTGAGGTATCGCAAAAGTCTTTTTTAGTATTAAAGAATCCACCATCATAACTGATCTTGCCCTTTTCATATTTAAGATCAAAGGCAAATTTATGGCCACATTCCTCACTGGCAATAGTACTTAAAGTAAAAAGTGAAATAAAAATTAGTGCTTTCATTAGTTCTTCGTTGCCCCACTTCCACCTTTATTTAATTTGTCTCCAAGGTTTTTAATATAATCAATGGCATTAATTGCATTTTCTTTATAATCCTCACTTACATTTTCAGGAGCAGTTGCAATTTGTGGACTTGCAGTTGGATCAAACTCTGGTTTAAACTGAGCTCCACGTTCTAGGAGAATTCTTCTTACTGCGATTTCATTAGCACGTCCTAGACCAGCATCTAAACGCTCCATAATATTTCTTTCTTGCCCTGGGTGCCATAAGTGATACCTACGACTAGCATTATCACAAGCTGTACCACGGTATAAACCAATCGGACTTGAGATGGTTGTTGGACTAGTTGTTCTATTAACTGGAGCAAGAACATTCCCCACAGATCCAGTTCCAAGTCTTCTGGCAGATGATCCTCCATTGGTAATAGGAGTCGTGGCTGCAATATCTCCATACCAAGGGATATCTCTATCGTGCTCATTTCTAGCTTCACCATCAGATGCATAACTAGAATTTGGTGCAATAATTGCTGAGTTAGGTCTACTGTCCATTCCTCGACAATAGCGATCTGCTTCACTTGCATCGTATTCATACTCATCACATAGCCCTAAGGTATGCAGATACTCATGAACCATAGTGCTTGGAGGTGTATTGGTTGTCATAACAGGAATTCCGCCACCACTTCCACCATATGTATCGTGATCCATAATAATTAATGGTTGATCAATATCATTTCTTCTAGCGTGTCTTCTTTGTTTTCCACTATTACAGGTTGGAAGTCGTGCTATATCAGAGCGAAAGCCACAATCAAGATCAGCTGTAGACTGAGGAATAACTCTGTATTCAATATCAAGGACATTGAATGGATAAGTATTTTGTAATTCTCTAATAACTTCTTGTGCCTTGGCTCCCCCTGCTTCATCGGTATAGATCCCCAAGGTATAGGCATGAGTAAATAAACTTAGCATTAATAAAAATACACTTATTTTCATAGATAACTCCCTCAATGCAATTATAAATGAATGAAAAGCCCGGGAGTAGACTAAATATTTTTCACTGTATACAGGAAGGCTAAGTAGTTAAAATCACGGAGACACTTACCAAATGATAAGTAGATATGGTGCCAAGAATATCTTGCAAATTCTATAAATTCGACCTGTTTAGAAATAGTGTGGGTAAAATCTTAAGATCAAAAATAAGCCCTAGTGTTAATATCAAACTTAGACAAAGTCCAAACTGACGAATGGGTAAAAAGGGATTAAGTCCAAATAATAAAAATGAAAGGATTAAAATAATACTCGTACTCACAATCGGTATCGCAACCGTTTTATGATAAAAATCTTTATCAACTTCCTTCTTAGCCAAAACATGGATGAGGTGAAAAGAGCTATCTACAATTAGTCCCAGGGAAATACTATAAGTCATCACAGTTGCAATATTAAAAGATAATCCTGTCCAGGCCATTATTGGAAAAGAGATTAAAACAGGAATGATATTTACACCAAGAAATAAGAAGAAAACTCTTATGGATTTAAATGCTAAAAAAGCAATGATTGCAATAATTAAAAGAGAGGCCAAAAAACTTTTTATGAGGGTACTTATCATTTCTTTTTGAGCCACCATTAAGTGATAAAATAATCCATTAAATTCTATTTTCTGATCTTTAAAGTTTGAATTAATTAGACTTATGATCTCCTCATAACGATCAACATTCAAGGCCATGCCATAAATTGTTATGCGATAATTTTTATCATAAGGAAAACTTTCATTTAAGCTCGCAGGTAAGGAATTTGTTAATGATTGATAAGCAATTGCAATTTGAGGTAATTCTTCTTTCTTAGTATAAACAAAGTTAGCTTTGGAAACTAGTTTGTTTAAACTCAAATAGTCGAGCTGATAATCTTTTAGTTTTTGTGCTAGTCTTTTTTCTAAACGCTGTATCTCATTTAATTTATCTAAATTGACTTCATCATTTCTTATGATTACCTCTATTAGCGGTAAGCCCATAACTGTACTCGATACATTTTGCATATTTTGAGTAATGCCCGTTTCCTTTGGAAAATAGCGATTAGCATCAGTTATAACTTCAACCTTATTAAAATAATAGCCTCCCAAAAGAATACCTATTACGCTTATGAGTGCGATGACTTTGAAGCTAAAGAATCGATCAGAGCGAAATTGAATCCTATTTAAATAATTATCTTCACTCCCCTTAAGCTTATGTCTAAAAAGATCATTAATAACTTTAAACCAAAGTAAGGTTAGGGCTGAGCTTAGTAAGATACAAACCCCACTCAAGACACCAAAGTCTGCGATGGCCTTTAAATCTGATAGATAAAGAGAGGCAAAGCCAACCACTGTTGTGATGACCATAAGATAAATTGGTCTAAATTTTTGCTCTAATACAGTTTTAAAGCTTAAACATTCTCTCCAAGTACAATACAAATGAAAAACTAAGGCGAGATTAATGACAAACATTAAAAGTGGTATAATTGAGATGATTAAATTACTTTGCACAAAAATAAATTTTGTAAGAAATAAACTTAAACTAGCACTCATAAGGCAAGGAAAGAAAAGGAGTAAACCAACCCATAGAGATTTATAAAGTAGTGTTAATGAGATGAGTATTCCAATAAAGAGTGCTGGAAAAAGATAAGTTTTAATACTCTTAGAATAATCATCTAAAATTAAATTGGTATAAGGCGTTCCAAGTATTTTTATACGCTTATCCCAAAAAGCTTCACTTTTTAACTTGATAACCAATTCTTTTAATATTTGATCGTCTCCACTGCTCATAGCAATAAAGGCCAGGTGTCGATCACTTTTAAGTTTAAAGGACTGAAGAAAAACTTGGGGCATATTTTGAGAAGTGATAAAACTACATTGCTCTTCACAAAAATCTTCTAACGCTAATACTTGATCATAGAAGCTTTGTTCTATGGTTTCATCTATGGGTTCTAAGTACTCTTTTTTTATTACTAAATAGTGCTTCTCGTTAAACTCTGACTGAAATGCTTGGTATTTTTTAATGCCCTGTTTAGTCAAAAAAACTGTTTCTTTGTTATTCTGGTAGAGGTCTTGGGTATAAAGAATGCCTCCAATACCTAAAGTAGTCATTAAGCAGAAGAGCAGCATTGAGAATTTATTAGACGCCAAGTTTTTAATTTGCATTTAAATTAACTCATTTGGTTTAATTAAGTGTTCATCTCTAGATTAAATGAGCATCCAGAGAAAAGGAAGGAATAAATGCCCTATCTAACAGACATTCAAATGAGCTTTCCAGACTACTACTACTCTCAAACTCAATTAATTGAAAAACTAAAAGAGATCTGGGATGGGAAAATTTTTAATACCAAACGCCTAGATGGAATTCAAAATAATGTACAAGTTGAATCTCGCCACCTCGCACTTCCATTAGAAGATTACTTCAAATTGCAAAGCTTTGATGAAAAAAATAATCACTTTATAAAAAGTGCAACTCTATTGGCAAAAGATGCAATAGAGAAAGCTCTAAATGCTAATGGCCTAGAAGCGAGTGATATTAGTGCACTCTATTCAAATACAGTAACAGGCTTTGCTATTCCTTCATTAGAGGTCAGAGTGATGAATCATTTAAAATTTAAGAGTGATACCAAAAGAAACCCACTCTTAGGACTTGGTTGTATGGCCGGAGTTGCTGGTATTAATAGGGCCTGTGATTACCTATTGGCCTACCCTAAAGAGGCGGTATTATTTTTCTCAGTTGAGTTATGTTCACTAACGGTTCAAACAGAAGATATCAGTGTTGCCAATTTAATATCCACTGCTCTTTTTGGAGATGGTGCTGCTTGTGTACTCTTAGTAGGAGATGAACATCCACTTGCAAGTAAGTCTCAATTAAAATGGTTAGGTTCAAAAAGCGTATTTTTTCCTGACACAGAAAATGTTATGGGTTGGCAAGTTGGTGAAAAGGGCTTGAATATTATTCTCTCCAAAGGTGTTCCTGAAATTACCCAAGAAAATATTCCTAAGCCTTTTAAAAACTTTTTAAAAGAGTATCAATTAGAACAAAGTGATATAAGCACATACTTTGCTCACCCCGGTGGCCCCAAAGTCCTAGAGGCATTGGCGAATGCTTTAGAAATTACAGAAAATGAATTAAGGCATAGTTGGCAAAGCTTAAAAGAAAAAGGCAATATGAGTAGTGTTTCTGTCTTAGATATTATGTATCGAATGATAAATGAAAATAAGCAATCACAGCATAAACATACAGGTGACTATGCTCTAAGCCTTGCTATGGGTCCAGCATTTAGTGCGGAACTAGGACTATTAAAATGGAATTAATTCTTCAAATTATTATTGTTCTTACTATGATTCAGAGAATCTACGAGTTACGCCTCTCTAAAAGAAATGAAGAGACACTCTTAAGTCAGGGAGCAAAGGTAATCTCAGAGCCTAATTATATCTTCATGGTTCTTATGCATACATCATGGATACTTTATTTACTATATAGTGCATTCTTTACAAGTATCTCTACATCTCCTCTATTTTTAATTATTGGTTTGAGTATGTTCTTTTTAGGACAGGCCCTAAGAATAACAGCAATAAAAACTCTAGGTGAACGCTGGACGACTAAAATAGTAGTACTTCCTAAAGCACCTGTTATAAAAGATGGAATCTTTACTAAAGTGAGCCATCCCAATTATATTGGAGTCATTCTTGAGATCGCCTTCCTACCTCTGGCCATGAAATTATTTAGTGCGGCTCTGGTATTTTCAATTATCAATGGAGTGATTTTATTCTTTAGAATTAAGTTAGAAGAAAAGTCTTTAAGTGATTTTAATAATTATCAAGAGGCCTTTAAACAAAATGGATAAGGTTGCAGTCATTGGTGGTGGCCCAATTGGCCTATACACGGCACTCCTACTCAGTCAAAAAGGACTAGCAGTTCATTTATTTGAAAAAGGTACATGGCCTAGAGATAAAGTATGTGGTCAAGGTATTATGCCTAGTGGAGTTCACAAACTAGAGGAACTTGATATTAAATTTAATCACCTTAATGCCTATGCATTTAATGGCATTAAATACATTGATAATGACTTGGAACTAATCGGTTTCTTTAAAAAGAATGCTCTAGGAGTCAAAAGAGAAGAATTATCTAAGGCCCTCTATTATAAGTGTAAAGAGCATAAAAGTATTTTTCTTCACCCCAATTCAAAGATTACAGAACTTAATGCTCTAAAGGATTTTAAAGAAATCTATGCCTGTGATGGTTTGCATTCTCAAATGAGAAAACTAACTAAGAATGAGAAAGTGCGAACTGGTCAAAAAAGGATGGGAGCAAGGTTTCATGTTTCCCTTAGTCCTTGGAGTCAACAAGTTGAAGTCTATTGGGCACACAAACTCGAGGCCTATGTCACACCAGTAAGTAATCAAGTTATTGAGGTTGCGTTTCTTTGGTATCAAGATCAGTTTCAAGCTGGTGCCCAATTAAAAGAAAGGCTTTTAGAAAGCTTTCCTAAGCTTTTTAAAAAATTAGAACAAGATAAGTTCTTAGATGACTTTAAAGCATATGGGCCCTTTGATCGTTATAGTAAAAAGATTAAAGATGGGAATATTACTTTTCTAGGTGATGCTTACTACTTCTTAGATGGAATCACTGGCGAAGGCTTAAGCCTAGGCTTTAAAAGTGCAGAAATTATGACTGGAGAGCAAGCTCTATTTATAAAGAAATTAAGAGTAAGAGCATTATACATGAATTACCAATTATGGGTTAATTTGGCCCTGTCTCTTTCTAGGCATCCTCGTTTAAGAAGGCTTCTCTTTAAAGTCTTTAATTTAATTCCTTCTCAATTTAATCGGGTCTTAAGCTTAAATGATCTGTCTCTTTAAATAAGGGAATACTTCACACTTAAATAAAAGATAAAATTAAAAATAAAGTGTAAAACGATCGGTTCGAGTAAACTATCCGATCTTTCTCTGGCCTTAATAATTATCCATCCCAAAATGAATGTATAAATTAATTGAAAATAGATAAATCCATGAAAATCAGCAGGTAGATAATAAATGGCAGGAGCATGGCTTAGAGAAAAGAGCAAACTGCCAAGTATGTATTGAAATAGCATTTTAAGCTTTGATTTTTTAATCACTTCATAAAGAGCATGTCTAAAAACCAATTCTTCAATTAAAGGGGCAAGAATAATGATTTGCATTGCCAGATTTTCAATATAACGAAAAGGTGCATTAAGATTAGTCCACTTAGCAATATAAACGCATAATAATGCCATTAGTGCTAATAAAGGAGCCCTAATGATAAAACCTTTATTAAGATTAATTTTAAAGGGTGTTTTCAGCAATAGTGATACGAGAATACAGAATAAAATATCCCAAATATATGAAATCGAAATGGTTGAATCAATCTGATAGTCTTTCCAAGGAAAGAGCCAGGCCATTGCAAAGTAAATGGGAATAAGTAAGAGATATAATAAATTAATCATTTTTGTTTTTAATAATTTCTTTTCTAATTATTACCATCTCAATTAAGAAAAAGACAGCACTGGCAATATAAAAGCCAATTGTTTTAAAAAATATCCATTGATCAGTTGTCATTGTAATGGCGACTGCTGCCATAAAACAACCATAGACTAATAAGAAAATGGCCATATGAAACTCCATCTTCTTCATAGCCTCATCTGATAGGACTGGCTCATTTCCAAACTCAGTCATCATCTCCTGCATAAAAGATGTGTTTTTAATTTTTTTATAAAAAAGAAAACCACTCATCGCTAATCCCGTAAAAAATGGTTGCAGCTTATACCAAATTCCATCATTGCCAATAAATGCAATGAGACCAAGAAAGACAATAAGGTAAAAGTTAAATAGTGATATTTTATGAACGTGTTTTAAAAAGAACTTCTCAAAAGAAATTTCTAAAATGGCGAGTCCAACTCCACCGATTAATGCAATTTTTAAATCATAATTCGCTTCTAGATACCAGTAAGCTAATGCTGGTAAAAAAGAGATGATAAAGAATTTATTTTGTTTATCCATGCCCTTAGGCTATCTTTTTCAATTTCTCTTCGCAATACTTTAATAAATCTTTCTTTAGACTAATTGGGTCTAAGATCTCAATGTCCTTACCTAATTCACTTAGCCAATCATATAATTCGTCACTTGGTTCAATACTCGCGGCCCAAATATGATCACCCTCAGGGTTAGTAAACATACATTGATTTCCAAAATGATGATGCTTCAGATCGGTATTAAATTTTTCTCTTGAATATACTTTTAGAACAATTCTAACTTCATTTTCAGTGATGGCCCTAATAGAGGCAATAAAATCATCAATTTCAAGTGCAGAAAACATTGGAGTCCAGTCCACTTGAGCATCATGAGCGGATTGAATAGATTCGATTGAAATATTTGTTAAACATTTATCTTCTATTCCTTCGGCTACAATATTTAATTTCCCATCTAAGAAAACGATCTTTCTTGGATATAATTTGATTGAATGAGTTTGATTGATTAGTTTTAAATTAATGACTTCTTTTTCTAAAATTGCTTCTTCTAAAAATGATACAATTTCATTACTTAGGCATGCATCGGAAGCGACCACATGAGGAGTATAGGATTGTACTTTACTCGCAAAGGTCTCCAATGCTGGGAAGAGGTCATGTTCTTTATTTTGTTCTTCTAAGGATGTTAATTTATTTTTTAATTGTTCAAAGTATGGTTGTTGTTCAAGGTTTGCGAGGGTTGGAAAAGTGGCCTGAAAGCATAACCACTCAAAGAGATTAAATTTAACATTAATTTCTTTTTGGGCATAACTAACTTCTAGTAACTTTGCCTTAGGGGTTTCATAGATCTCAATAGGCATTCCAACATCTTTTAGGAAATTGAGATAGCTATAGAGTTGTGTTTGATTAAGAGAGAGCTCATCGAGTATAAATTGAATATCAGTCTTCTCTTTTAAGGTCGTAAGGTATTTTACGACATTCCAAAAATTCTCATCCGCTAACATAGTCTGTGTATGATTCATAAAACCTCATTGATATACTTGATTAATCATATCGGTTATTCTCATTAATTCTTTAGTGCAAATGAACAAGAAATCGTAGATAATATACCTATGATTTGGAAAGGTGCTATGAAATATCCAGTGCTTATAACTGGAGTTATAATGTTTGTTCTGTTTCTCTCTAATGAGAAGACAAAAATATGGTGGAATGAAATTTCAATGCGTTATATTCCATCAACCTGTAAGTCATTAGAAGATCGTATGCAATCCAAGCTACCAGATCATTGGAAGCTTCGCTGTGCAAATAAAGACAGCCTTATATTAAGAGTCAAAGTAAAAGAAAATCCAATTGAGCCAACACAATCTCGTGCTCTTTATTATCGCATTCTTGCCAATGAAATTAAGTCATTTGCCTTAATGGCGAATCCAGAAACGTTGGTACATCTACTGAGTTTTAAATTATATTTAAAAGGTAAGTACTATCGTATTTTGGCGCAAACTGATGGAGAAGCTCTCGTTCAATTAAGAGAGATTAAGGATAAAGAGCGAATGGCGAATCATTTAAAACTTACCGTCAAAGTCAAAGAGCTGCCTAAAGACTCCTAAGTTTTCATCACAATAAGTTTCACCATTAATCGTATAACGATAGCAATGAAGATATAAGCGATCTGCTTTAGGCCCTTGATATAAATCATCCCCTAGGATGGGATTTTTATTATGAGAGAGCTGAATTCTTATTTGATGCCTAATTCCCTCATAGAGTTTAACTTTAACTAAGCTAAGGTTTTTATCTGCCAGATACTTAATGTGATTAACTTCGATAAAGGCACTATACTCTCCATGCTCAACCACATAGCCCGCACCTTTTTTTTCTCCTCGATAATTAACCTTATCTTTTAATAAAGCATCCGAGCACTCCCCCTTACAAATGGCCAAGTACTCTTTAGACTCAACAAGATCATGAAAGTTTTCTCGATACTTTAAATAAACCTCATCACTCTTAGCATATAAAACTAAGCCAGAAGTTGCATAATCAAGTCGATACAAGAGACCTCGATCGTACTCAGCTTGATTCACCTTTAAGTAATTACCAATCCCTAATTGGTAAAAACTATTTAACACAGTATTTTGATCCCTATAAGTATGGGGATGCATATGTGTATTAGCGGGCTTAGAGAGAATTAAAAACTCATCAGTTTCACCAATTAGCTTTATTTCTTCTCCCGAATAGATGGGGTTAATTTCACCATGATTAATAACCTCAATAGGGATAAATAAAGTCTCTTTTGGTTTAATATTAAGATTTAATTGTTTCTTAGTTAGTGAACTTTTTTTTAGAAAATTACGAGAACACTTTAAAAGCTCTCTTAAATAGCTTTCAAGTGTTCCCTCAAAATCGATATTAGAAATTTCTATATTATTGTGCTGGGACATATTTACCTGGAGTCTTAAGATCACGCTTACGAAGAACAAACTCAACTTTACGGTTTATATCTCCCTCAACTGCTCTTGTATCTCCGTAGTAAACAGAAGTTATCTTCTCAGGGCGAATCCCCTCTTTAATTAAGAATTTTGTCACAACACTGGTACGCAGTGAACTTAAATCAAAGGCATCAAAGCTTTTACCATCTTTCTTATAGCTCTCACCTGGCTCAGCATACCCTTCAATAAATAAAGTCCAATCATTATCACGCATAAGCCTAATTATTTTTTGAACAGCAGCAGTTGCACTAGCATCGGCCATCACCACCGAGCCCTTTTCAAAAATAATCTTATCTTTAACACGAATCTTTACCCCTTCATTCATTTGATACATGCGTACATTTTCTGAAAGGTTATAATCTTGTAAGACTTTTTTCATCTCGACAATTTTTTCATCACTCTCTCGGTTCATTTCATATTTTTCAAGGAGACCTTCAGTGGTTAATAAATCAATTGGAAAAGGCTCAACTGGTTCTTGTGCTTCAATCATAGTCACAGCATCATCTGGAGACTTCCCTGTAATAGGAGTCGGTCCAACGACTTTAGAGTTACCAGCAAAGGCCTTACGAATTGAACCCGCAACAGACTTAAACTTTGATTCATCCTGCTTACTCATAGCATAGAGTAGAACGAAGAATGTTAGTAGTAAGGTAACCAGATCCGAGAATGTGGCCATCCATGCGGGCGCACCTTCTGGTGGACATTCCTCACATACTGGTGGCTCTGGGCAATTTCCGTCTTCATCGGCCATTATTCACCCGCCTCTTCTTTTGTCCTTTCACCAGGAGCTAAGAAAGAATCTAATTTTTCACGAATTACTCTAGGGTTCTCCCCAGCAACAATTCCTAAAACACCAGCAATAATAATATTCATTTTCATAGACTCAGCAGCAGATCTAAACTTAAGTTTATTTGCTACTGGAATCGCAAAGATGTTTGCAATACATGCACCATAGAAGGTCGTCAAAATCGCAACCGCCATGGCCTTCCCTAATTGCTCAGGACCACCACTTAAGTTTTGAAGCATGATAACCAGACCAATCAGAGTACCAATCATTCCGAATGCCGGACCATCGGCTCCGATATTTTCTAGTATAGAGATACCTGTCTTATGTCTCTCTTCCATTGAATCAATTTCTAATTGTAAAATAGAGGTAATCACATCTGGTGGACGGTTATCTGCTGCGAGAGTAACCGCTTTCTTTAAAAACGGATCTTCTACTGGAACTTTTTCCAGAGCAAAAACAGATTCACGTCTTGCGGTGTCTGCTAGCTTTTGAATTTCATCTAGCATGGCCACATTATCTGCGGGAGTAAAAAAGATTGATTTCATAAAGACCGGAACAAGTGTCTTAATTTGCTCCATCGGCCACTTAATAAAGATTGCCGAGATAACTCCTCCCCCCACTACCAGAATGGAAGGTACATCAATAAATGCTCCTATTGATCCCCCTGAAAGAATCGAGCCTATTACTGATGCAATAGCGAGTACTAAACCAATGACCGTTGCGATATCCATAATTCTATCCCATTAAAAATTTATTCCCTTGATTAAATAATCGGTGACTTAGGATAGAACTTTATAAATAAATTTTCTAAGGGACTGATTTTCCGGTTTAGTTTACTTCCCTTTAAGCTGCTTTTTTATCATTAAAACTTGAGCTAAATCGTTTGAGTTGTTTTACCTCATCCTCGAAACTACGCTTGATAACACCTTTTGAAGTTTTCTCCTCTACTAGTTTAAAGAAAATATTATCTTCATAGTGGGTAGAGGCCATTATCGTGAGTAAATGAGTCAACTTTAAATTATAATCTTTTAATTCATTCAACTCCATCTTATCTCTATTATCGATTAAGCTTTTAATACATTCCTTTATCTCCAATAAAGACTCAAGCTTGCGATCAAGGTGACGGCAAGAGAATGATTCAATTAAACTTTCTTGGCGACATAGAAAGTTTTCAATTAAAAGAAATTCCTTATGATTAATTTTCTTAGTAAATTTATTTTTTAATGAAAATAAAAATGACTTTGCACTAACTTGATACTCTAAGAATTTTTCGATGGAATCAATTTGAGCATTATCATCTTTAATAAACTCACCAATCATCTCCGTAATCTTAGGATGAACTAGACCTGAGTGAATCTCCTCCCAAGCTTCTCTTAAGCAATCATATTGATGAAAGGCCTTAATTAATGGACGAATATAAACTTCATTTAACTCATTAATCACCGCACTAAAATAAAACTCAAAAGATTCCTTTAAAAGTTCTACCTTCTCTTCATCTCTTAAGAGAATACCTTTGTGACGAGCAAGCTCTGATGAAATTAAACAGTGCTGGGTTCTCTTAGATAATAAATTCCAAGAGTCTTGATAAACATTCTCTTCCAGCTCACAAGTACGAATAAAGTAATCATAAGTTAGATTTCTTTCAATTTCTAACCATCTTGAAGGGGTTACCACCTCTTCTTTAGTACCTGCAATTTTAAAAGTATTAAATGGAACAAATAAACTATGAGTCTGTTGATCCATAATTAAACTCTCAAGAGCACACTCAATCGACTCACACTCATCCACATGGTTGGCTTGGTGAACATACATATCACCAAGCTCAAACCATATAGAATAATTGTTTTTATCTAATTCCGGAATTCCGGCCTTAAGCTTATGGGACTTATGAATATCGTCTAAGCGATAAACATGAATTGAATCGAGATTACTCATAATTAAATGCGTCTCAATACCAGCTTCTATTTGCCCCTTTAATTCCTCAATTAATTCGGGAGCAATAAAACCTTTTGTTAGATCCTCATTTAAAAATGGAACATGACACTTACCATTTTGAATAATTTGCTTTTTCAATTTAAACATAAACTCATCACAGAAACTTTCGTTCCATGGAATAAAGATGTGCTTATGCACATTCTTCTGTAAAAGTGGATCCTTTGAGAAAGTATAGATATTAGAGATTCTTTCAAAGACAAAGGGTTCTTTCCACTTAGAGTTAAGTTTAGTCATGTAGACTCCTTCTAGGGAGTAAGGAAATGAAGCAGAAATATATTATATCACAAAATTGAGTATTTTGGTTTAATTGAGTAATTTAAAGCACTTACTTCCACTTTTTCAATAATAACTCTTGCAATTTCTCAACCTCGGAATCAGTATGTGCTTTATTATACATAAGGAGTTCATAAAAAATTCCATCAAAGTAAAGACCATCTCCGTTTGCTGCTCCATCAGAAAAGTATGAATCATTATTCATTCCACCAATTCCAATATCACCACTATGAGCATGTAAGCGAGAGGTCGTATCAACAACACCGGTGCTTGCTTTATTTACATAACATTCGATAGTACCTGGGGCAGAGCTAGCGTCCACAAAGTTTGAATAATCAAAAATTAAACTCACTACATAGAGAGTGTTAGATGATATGTTTGAGGCAACTTCAACAAAACCTTGCTGGCCATCACCATCATTACGATCATTCCAAAAACCACATTTAACTTGGCCATTCTCAATATAAATATTAATTCCACGAACACTTCCACCTTCTTCGTATACAACTTGACGAGCATTTATCTCATCACTCGTTTTAAAGACTGCTGTTAAGTTTCTTTGATTAATTAAACCTGTATTAATATCAACATGGTCAACTGTTCCCATCAGTTCTTGATTACCGGAAAAACTAATGCCTCGATCACTAACATCAAATTGTGGAAACCCCTGTCCTTCCTTCACAAAGTGATGCTCACTTGTACTTTCTGATACATCATTCCATGTTTTTACATCACTTGAAAAGTTTGCAGAATTAGCGTCATCACCTTCACTATCTAGTATTTGATCTAAACGGGATGCATCTAACCAAAGAACCATATTTGGAAGAGTTTTCGGTGTAAAAACTTGAAATGAGCTACTACTTAACAAGCTTGATTTATTTCCTGCTTTATCGACAGCACTCAAACTTAAATAATACACATCACTATAATTAAGATTTAAATTTTCAACAGTATAAGTTGTCTCATCTCCGATATTTAATTTTGAAACAACTTGCTCTCCTCCAACATTAGTTCCAATAGAAATTTCATAATGGGAAAGCTCACAATTATCTGTCGCTTTATTAAATTTAATCTCAGGAGATTTATTAATTGTTGCTTCACTACTAAAAGAAATACTACCACCAAGAACAGGTGCCTGAGTATCTGATAAAGTACAATCAGTTGCTGGTTGTGTATCTACGACTGAGCTTTCGCCATCACTTACATTATTTTTACATGCTACTAAACTGAAAACTAAAATTATTAAAATTAACTTATTCATTTTACCACCTATAACCTAAGCTCACACTTTGAGCGGTTTGTTGAGCCTTCTCTCCCAAAATGAAAGTAGAGTTTTCAGTTCTTAACATGAATTGATAATGCTTTAAGAAATCGACTCCAAGAAAACCACCAACAACTCTTCCTCCAAGTTCAGATGCCTGTGCGTAATCAGCTCCTATATAATAGGTATTCTTCTTATTTTTAAAATCTTTTCTAATTTGTGCCATCGCCCATGTATTTGATCTTGTTTTAACTTCATATTCATTATTCTCAAAATAGAGCCTAGAAAATTGCTCAGCTCTTAATAGAGTTGTAAGAGCAAGGTCATAACTTGATAAGTAAAACTCTGTTCCTGCATCAACTTGATAAGATGGTGTAAAGTCAGCACTTAAACTATCCTTTTCATTAAAGCTCGCTTGAGACTGTGTAATAATAGATCCAACAATTAGTGGGTTAATAGAGATGCCATTATTTTTTAATTGTTTTTTCTTATACTCAATAGATAGTTTGAAGTTTTGATCAATATTAACAAAGTCAGCACCACCGAAGTCATAAGACTGAACAAATGCTTGAGCACTAGTTGTTAAGTTATGTTCTTTTTCTGCAAAATATTCCTTTTTAAGTTTCTTTATTAACTTTCTCTCGGTAGCAGCGGCCATACTTGAAATAGAGTCTTTATACTCAGCAGATTTAAAAATATAACTTTCTTTAGGTATTACGATCACATCTCCTGGCTCCAACTTTTTAGCTGTGGCATAAGTTAGTCGATTCATCTTAAGAACTTTCTCAACCCACATCTTTGATCCATATAAAGGAGTCAACTCATTATCTACTAGTAATTGGGAAACAATATCTCCCT
>CAJXHA010000040.1 GCA_913053615.1 uncultured Bacteriovoracaceae bacterium
TTATGATACTCATAATTAGAAACTGGCTTTAAGATTGCTGAGTTCTCTTTAGGATTCTGATTTTTTAGTTCAATTAAAATATCGTTTAATTTACTTAATTCAGACTCACTAATACTCTTATAAACATTCCCATCTAAACCTGTTTTAACAACGATTTTATCTTTCTTAATCTCTAAAGTTAGGTTTAGAGGTTCTTTATCTGGTTTTGGTTGCTCAATTGATGTTGTTATTGGAGCATCACTTCCAATTTCATAGATATCAAGAAATTGAGCACTCATTAGTAAGAAAAAGATAAAGATAAAAATCGCATCCAAAATAGGAATCAAGTTTAGCTTGGGCATCTTTTTTATACGACGTCTTTGCATAAAATACTCCTAAGCAGCTTCTTGATTATTTGGAGTACTAGATCCTTTCTTAGTCGATAAAAGATCTAGTAATTTAACTGAGTTTTGTTCCATATCACCAATGATTTTCTCTGCACGAGTTGTAAGTAATTGGTGAACAACCATAATTGTAATAGCTGATATAAGTCCAAAAGCAGTTGTATTCATCGCTTTAGAGATACCAAGTGCCAGTAGCTCCGCTTTCTGTGCTGCATCTGCTGAAGCAACAGCCGCAAACGATTGAATTAGACCGTAGATTGTACCAAGTAGTCCAATGAGTGTTGAAACGTTTGCAACAAGTGCAAGGTACCCAAGTCTTTTCTCTACTTGGGGAATAGACTCTAGCATACTTGCTTCTAGTGCATCTTGAATTTGCTCTTTACTTTGGTTAGCTCTTTTTAAACCATTTCTCATCACTACCGCTAATAAGGCCTTCTTATCAGAGCTAGTTTGTATTGCAGATTGAACATCATTTGTGAGAACCGATTTTTTAATCTCATTCATAAAACTTGTACCGTCAATATCATAAGAAAGAAGTGACTTAAATCTTTCTACTGCGACAGCTACGCCAAAGATCCAAATACCAAGGATAATCCACATGAATACACCACCATCATCCATAAATTTGGCAAAACCTTGGATCATGTTTAGCTCATCGGCATTAGTTTTTTGTTCAACAACAGTGCTCGTCGGAGGAACTTGAGTTTGAGTGCTTGTTTCTAAATTAGTTTCTGTGTTGGGAGTTGTTGTGTTTTCCATTTCTGTCTCCTAGAAAATGAAAAGAGTTTAGGGAATGTAGTGGGAACAAACGGACAGCGAGGGGGGGAGTATAATTTTTTATTTAATTTTATCTAATAAATTTAATGTCATTTACAATTTTTTGATCAAAGTCTTTTCTTTTAAGAAGGTCACGTTCAAAGACTCTTCTTCTTCTTTCCTTAACTGAAAGGTCACCTGGAGCAATAATATTACCCTTAATTTCCATATCACCAAGGTCAAACTTTTCGTACTCTTTATACTTATAAACAACTTTCTTTTCGGCCATTACCTCTGTTGATGCGAAAATGACCATGATTGTAATTAAAGTTTTCATCTTCTAAATCCTTTTAGGCCTTTAACTTTACAGTTAGATTCGAGTGCGAAGGTATAGTCTCCTAACTCATCTGCCCAGAAAGAGTTTTCAAATGTCCAAAACTCTTGGTATTTTTCTTTATCAATATTACTTTCATCTCCACGTGATCTATTAGCTGTAAGGTCTTTACTCTTATAAACTAAATCACGTTGTTTTGAGAGTACTTCTAGTTTCAAGTTGAACATACTTTCAGAGTGCTGGTGGATTTCATTAACAAACTTAAACATACTTACTTTTACATAGTGATTAATTTGTTCTTTTAAATCTCCTTGCATACTTAGGAGCATCTTCATATTGGCATTTTTATGGTTTCTAAAAATTTCCTTATTAATTTCATAGAGTGCATTGAGGTCTAAGTTGTACTTAATTCTCTTACTCATTTGGGTAATTAAATTTCTTAAAAAAGCACTTTCTTGTTCTGATTCTTTAATTGGTTTAAACATAAGGTCATAATAAAAGAACTTCTGTTTTCCCTTTGAACTAAGTACTTCCTTTAATTTATTACTTCTTGGTTTATAGGTTTTATAATAATTTTCAATAACAAATAAAGCATCTTCATAAAGGCACATTTGATAATAGTTCATGGCCTTGAGTACTTCTGCTTCTGGCATAAAATAACTTGCAAGCAGAGGTGAATCATATGTAATCAGTATTCCAAGTGACCTATTATGTTTTCCCAAGTAATAATAAGACCATGCTTTTTCTAATAAAATATAAGGCCATTTAATTGATGTTTTGGGAATATCTTCATAGTGTCTGATGGCTTTTTCGAAGTCACCAAGTTTGAAATAGATTCGAGCAATATCGATTATACACGATTCTTTGATTACAGCAAAGTACTTTTTTATTTTATCATCATTTTTTTCTTCCCACTCTTTTGCTACTTCAGCACACTTGTTAAATTGTTTGACAGCCTTCTCATATTTATTGTCTAAATAGTAGGCAGTTGCCCTTACCATTACTGATTCTGCAAACAATCTGTGTCCTTTTGGCATTCTCTTTAATCTCTTATGAACATATTTAAATTTACGAAGATATAAATTTCTTTTGGCCATAATGAGATCAGTTGTAGGGATGTTCATCTTTCTTAACTCTAAATCAGAGTATGTATTAAAATAATGAGTTCCTGTATGTTGAACTAAATTTTCCAAATAGTTTCTTGTGTTTGGATCTGGAGTTTGAAACTTATACATTTCAGCAATGGTATTAAGAGCACTATAAAAGTTTAGTGTTCTATATTGCTCATAAGATTTTTCATATATTTGATCTTTCTTACTTTTCTTCGCAAACAGATCAAGACTAAATAATGTGAATAAAATTAGAAAAGTTAACTTCAAAACGACACTCCTAGAGAAAAGATTAGATCATTAGATTGCTTCATGCTTTTGTTCTTTGGATTCTTAGCAGAGCCGGCTTGAAAGTTTGTATTTAAGAATTCAACACCTAAGTGTAGATTCTTTTTTAAGTGAACTTTAACACCTGTTTTAAACTGTACTGGAGTATATGTTTCAGTCTTAAATTGATTTGGTAAAGAGGGATCAACGACTGAGTCCAAGTTGGACTCAGTCGTGAATTGACCAGTACCAACTCCAAAATACCAGTCAAAATAAAATATTTTATTAAAAGTGTTAATCTTACCATAGAAGGGTGACCAGATAGCAAAGATACTTGCATTACTAAGAGGTCTTCTAATAAATGGCTCAGTTCCTGCCACGGCCTTAATACTATCGTAGGCCGTATTATTTTGACTTGAATAAGTAAGGTAGTTGAATTCAACAGCCCACTCTTCAGCAAAGTAGTATCCTACCTTGATACCACCACCATTAATATCTTGAAACTCATTTGTAACATTCATCACATAACCAATGTCTGCATAGAATGAGCCATCTTTAGGGTAAATTTTGTTTTGGAGAACGAATACTTTTTTATCAGGGTCTAGCCAGAGAAAGTCGTATAAATCTTTTTCACCGGCATGAGAGGTTTCTAGTGCTATCCCAAGGAATAGAACTAACAAGAGGAGCTGCTTCATTAATTTGCCTTTGTTTGGAGTTTGGAGTTGTTAAAGAAGGAGTCCCCGAAGGGACTCCTGGTTTGAATCTATTCTTCTACTTGATACGTTACTTTAATTATTGAACCTGCTACTGGTGGTACATCAAATTGAATGGTATTACTTCCACTGATATAGTTCCAGCCACTAGTTTGCTCAACATCATTAATAAAAACTTTTAAATCATTAACATCGTATGGAACTTCAGCTAAGGGATACTTATCCGAAAGGTTCGCAATATCAGCACCAATTTGTAAGAGGGTAGTATAAAAATCCTCATTGATATCAGTTGTTAACCCTTGAGTTTCGGTAGCCATCTTCTCGTATCTTTCATAACCTTGTGATGCCCAACTTTCCCAAGCACCTGACATCTTCACGATAGAGTATGCTTTTACTAAACCTTCATTCTGCTTCCACGATCTTAATTCAGCTAAGTGTTCTTCAGGTGTTCTTGGAGACTGGTCTTCCTCATCTGATACATATACTACAATATAATATGCATCTTCTCTGAAGTTTGATAACGCATGTTTTTGGGTAAACTTCTCAGAAGCTAAAATCCCTCGCTCTCGTCCTGAACCTCTTACGCCGACTTGAATCATATCTGCAAAGTTGTTCATGAACTGACTTGGATTTTGGTTGTACTTAGCAGTCGTAAGCTCTGACATACTACCTGGTACTGGCTTACCTGCTTTTGATTCTGAACTTGTATCAGTTGTTGTAATAGCCATTTTAAAATCAATATTCTTTAGTACAAAGTCTTGAATAAAAGCATCAAAGTTATAAGCTAGTGCGGCTTGTTCATCACCCATAGAACCTGAGTTATCAATAACCCATAAGATATCCATCTTTTTGGGACCTTCAACTTGAGTAAATTCTTCTTCTTTGTCCTCAAGTACGACACCTGTTCCACCATTTGTTCCATCAGAACCATTTGTTCCATCAGAACCATTTGTTCCATCTGAACCATTTGTTCCATCAGAACCATTTGTTCCATCAGAACCATTTGTTCCATCAGAACCATTAGTTCCACTACTTCCAGTTGAACCATTGCTGCCATTAGAACCATCACACATTGATGAGTCGCCATTGAACTCTGCTAAACAGTTTTCAAAAACTTCTTCAGCATACTCATCCTGATAAGTCTCTAAGTAATCTTTTTCATAAAACTCTTCGTCCTGACAAGAAACGAAAAAGAGGAGGGTCCATCCCAAAAGAATAATCTTTCCTAAGCCCTTAGTTTTCATACCCGCTCCTATAGAGCAAGACTTCAAGTTCGCTAGCAAACATTGCATACAAGTTTGTAGGGGAGTTTAAATTGAAATCTTTGAGGGATATCACTTGACTTGAAACGACTTACGTACAAAACAACAAACGGACAACGCAAATCTAAGTGAGAGGTTTTGGAGATGTAAAGCCTATTTTCGTATGAAATTGAATTTAGTGCAAGTAAGTGCTTAAGAAAAAATAAGGAATCCTCATAAATTTAAGCAATTATGAATCGTTTTAACTTATATTAAATTTCTTTGCACTTATTTATTTTTACAAGGTCTAAGTATTGATCACCACGAGTTTCTTCATCAACTTCGTAGCATTTTCCTTTACTTAAATCATCCTTTTTATAAAAGATAAATAAAGTATTTTCAGGACGACATTTTTCCTTTTGAGTTTTTTGAAAGTATAGTTTTGGATCAGTTGGATGTCTCTCAACACAGTCTCCTGAAAAAGGTGTAAGCCTAACAAATTGGTAACTAGGTTTTTCTGGACGACAGTCCTTGGCCTGCACTCTTACTTTTGTGAGCTCACCACCAAGTGTCCCAACCTTAAAGCATCTTCCCTCTGTTTCTGTTCTTTGTTCCCACAAGTACTTAACTGACTCTTTACAAAAATCATCATCAACCTTTTTATAAAAGTTTTTTCCAAGAGTTTCTGTGTCGAGTTCATAACAGGCTGACTTATTTTTTATCTCTGTAAAAACAAACTTAGTCTTCTTAGGGCGACAAACATCAATTTTTACTTTATCAAAGTAGCGATTACCATTAGTTTTTTCATCGAATTGGTAACAATAGCCACTCATATAATTGAAGGCAAAAACTAAGTCTTCTGTTTTGCACTTCTCTTTTTGCACAATGTTTTGGTAGCGATCACCATATGTTTCTTTATCGACTTCAAAGCATTTACCTGATTTGAGCTCACCTGGTTCAACTTGTCTCCATTCATAAGTCGTTTCTAAGGAGAAGGTTGTAAGTGAAAAAAGAGAAATAAAAAGAACTAGTTTCATGTCTTTATTTTAGCAATTATCAATAACTTGAGCTGATATTGGCAATTATTACCCGTAACCTTTTCTCAACTAAGTCAGAAAAAGGGGGCTACCGATAAGAAAGTGTGTTTAGTTTATGGAAAAAACTCAGGCATTTTAATAGTAGGGATCAATTTTTAGATTGGTTTTTTGCTCAATCTCAGCATCAGTGGATGCAGAGTAGTCGTTATATAAAAATTCATTTTATGGATTTCTTTGAAACAGTTCCATTAAAAACAATTAACAAATTATTTACAGAAAGAGATATATATTTTGTACCATCAAATGGAAAATATTCTTGTAGTGTTAGTTCAAAACATGAAGAAGTTATTATTGTTTTTCCTGAGCTTTTAAAGTTGTTAAGTGCTCCTTTTGATGGTTATGCAAAAGCTATTCTTTCTCATGAGTTGGGTCATATTTTTTGTGAGCATTCTTCAAAACATATTGATCCTATGCAAGCACAGGTTGAAGCCGATGCTTTCTGTATTGAACTAGGCTATGGTGAACAATTAGCTGAGTTTTTAGAAGAGCAGTTTGAGTCAGTGGAAAAACGAGTCAGACTAAGTTACGTTACAAGTTCTCTTTTCTCACATTAGTACCCTTGACATTATTTAAAGTGAACCCATCTTAAGAGTGAAGGAGATGGATATGAAAGAATATGCTTTTTCAATCATGATGTTTTTATTAGGGATCTTATTTATTAGCTTCCCAATGTTAAGTGCCTTTGTATTAAGTATGATGGCCATGAGTTTAGCTTTATTTAGCTTTATGGCAGTGTACCAACTTAAAAAAGTACCTGTTTATGTTGAAGTTAGAAGTTCGGACAATTGGACTTGGTCCAAATTCCCTTTAGATTAATGGTCTTAAGACTAGGTTCTCTCTTATCTTGTTTTTGATAAAGAGTGTAATTATCCTCATGAATTGCTTTAATTTGCCAAACGATAACTGAGTCAGGGTTTTGAATACAGTCACCAACTTTAAATTCCTTATTTTCGTTACAAGAAATTAAAAATATTTGTAAAAGAAAAAGTAATCCAATTGTGCCTTTCATGTTGTTGTCCTTTGAGTATAATGATCATAGCAAAGGAGACTATGAATGTCATTTTGGAAGAAGTTTGTTGATAATGGTAAAGATGATAATTTAAGTTCGCTACAAAAAGAATTAGCAAATTCCTTAGCAGAGCTAAGTGAAGAACAGCAAGTTGAAGTCACTTGTATCGCTGGCCTATTGGCAAGAGTGGCCTATGTGGATTTTGAATTAGACCCTAATGAATTAGTTGAAATTAAAAAAATTCTAAAACAATGGACTGACTATACAGATGATCTTGTTGAGCTTATTGCTAATACGGCAGTTAAGCATATTAAAGATCTCGCAGGACTAGAAAATCATCTTTATGTTTATCCACTTAGAGATATTCTTGATAGAGACACTCGGTTTAAGATCGTGGAGGCCTTATTCGCAATCGCAGCTGCAGATGGAAATGTGGAAAATATAGAATCTGAAGAAATTCGCATGATTAACACAGGACTTGAGTTATCTAATCAACATTTTATAGCAGCAAGGGCCAAGGTCATTCAGAAACTTGGAGCTTTAAAATCTTAATTTTTCTTAATTGTCCTAATAAAAAGTGAGTATTTTTGACCTCTTTTGAAATACCCTGTTTTTATATCTATAATAGTAGAGAACAGTGTTTTAAAGGATTAAAATGCAAACGGCTAAGAAGGTCAAAAAAGAACAAAGTACTTATAAAAAATTTGATTCCATTGATGGATCCCATCCATTTAAAGATTCAGTCCCTAAAGGTTTTGTTGATTATCCTGCAAGACTACGCAAAGGTGGAAAGTTAGCTTACTTTAATTTTGATCTTGCTCGTGAAATGGGATTAATGCCTAAGTCTCATCCTGATAAATTAAATAAAGAATTAGAAAGTAAAATATTAGAAACATTTGGAATCGTCATCATTAATGAATATGACAAAATGAATTCTAAATCATTTCCTCAAAAAGAAATTAAAGAGGGAACTTATATGGCCACGCGCTATCTTCAAATGCAACATGAAGATAAAACAGGAAGAACTTCTGGTGATGGTCGTTCTGTTTGGATGGGACATGTAAAGCATAGAGGCAAAAGCTGGGATATATCTAGTTGTGGCACAGGGGCAACTTGCCTTAGTCCAGCAACAAGTAAGTATAATAAGTTTTTTGAAACTGGTGATCCAAGCATTAGCTATGGTTGTGGTTATGCAGAGCTTGATGAAGGAATGGCCACGGCATTATTTAGTGATATCTTTCATGAAAACCATGTTCCAACAGAACAAACTCTTGCGGTTATTCAATATGAAAAAAACTTTTCAATAAATGTAAGAGTTCATGAATGCTTACTTAGACCAAGTCACTTCTTTGGATATTTAAAGCAAGGTGATTATAAATCATTAAATCAAATTACTGAGTACTACATTCACTCAAAGTATCCTGAACTAGCAAAAAAGAAAAAAAAGAATATTTATGAGCTGATTTTACAAGATATCTGTCATGACTTTGCAAAGGTTGCTGCACTTTTTGAAGACGAGTATATCTTTTGTTGGCTTGATTGGGATGGTGATAATATCCTGATGGATGGTTCAATTATTGACTATGGTTCTATTAGACAATTTGGACTTTATCACTCAGAGTACCGCTATGACGATGTTGAGAGGTTTTCAACTTCTCTTGCTGAACAAAAAGATAAAGCAAAATATATTGTACAGACTTTTTGTCAGCTCTTTGATTATTTAGAGAAAAAAGAAAAAACGCCAATCAATGAATTTAAAAACCATAAAGTTTTAAAAGACTTTGATCAGCACTTTGAGGATTATAAAGATCAAAACCTACTGCATAAAATAGGTCTAAATAGTGAAGCGAAAGAAATGATCTTTACTAAGCATAGAAAGCTTATAACTGAGTTTAGAAAGGACTTCTCATACTTTGAAAAGACAAAGTCTAAAAAAGGAATCATAAAAGTAAATGATGGTATAACTTGGGATGCAATCTTTTGTATGCGAGATATGTTAAGAGAACTTCCTCAGATATATCTTTCTCGCAACGAGAATATAAGTGATCAGGAATTTATTGAAATCTTAAGGTCTAATTACGCAAAGGAAGAAGACCTTTACCTAAACTCTTATCGTCATGAAAAAATTAAGTCATTTCAAAATCACTATTGGAAAATAATTAAAAAAGTTTCAAAAGAAACAAATAAGAATACGTCACAAGTTCTACTAGAGGTTACAATGCGCTCTTCAGTGATAAATAAAGCAGAAAGAGTGACTGGTGATGCAATCACCCTTATTACAGACATGCTTTTGAAAAAGAAAGAAAAGTTAGGTGTTGATGGAATTTATCGTGCAATTAAAAAAATTACACAATTCCAAGCTTTTGACCCTAAGATGAAAACACTACCAAAGAAAAAGTTTTTTCAAACAGACCTCATGAAAAATGTATTCGAAATAGTAAAGGATTATCGAGAAGGTCTATGAAGCTAGTTTTCTATGGTGGTGGTGATGAAGAGGATAATTATCAGCTAGATACCCTTTTAATAAAAAATCTTTGTAATAAACGTAAAATAAAAATGACATTTATACCGTCATCTTCTTATATGAGTCATTTAGACTTTAGAGAATTTGTTTTTCAATATCAGGCACATAATGTTGAAAGGTTTATTCACTTTCCAATTGATGTTCATTTTACAGAGGTACTTAAGAAAGAAGCTTTTTCTGCTGATATCATTCACCTTTCAGGGGGGAATACTTATTACTTTTTACAGTCTTTAAAAAAAGCTAAGTTATTTAAAGACTTAAAAGCATTTATAAAGAGGGGAGGAATTCTTACTGGATTAAGTGCAGGTGCAATTATTATGACCCCTGAGATTAATACAGCTGGTTTTCCACCTTTTGATTGTGATGAAAATGAAGATAATATTACCAATCTATCCTCATTAAACTTGGTCGACTTTGAGTTTTTTCCGCATTATAAGAACTCAAAAAGATATGATGAGCACCTATTAGCTTATTCATTACAAACGAAGCGAAAGATATATGCTTCTCCAGATGGTAATGGAGTAATAATTGATAATAATGATACTACTTTTTGCGGAAGAAATTACATTTTCTACCAAGGTAAAAAAATAGTAGTAAAATAAATATATGTATTATCAAATATTTATTCTTCTATTGAGCTTTGCCCTCTCTATTCTTGGTATCATCTTTTATCAAAAGTCCAAGTTACAAAAAAGAAATAAAATTATCCTTATAAGTTTACTAGGAGCTCTTTACATTGGTCTTACTCAGTACTTCCCGTTTAGAGTTCAAGTATATAAATTAATTGATCAAAGAACGGCCAATGAAATGATTGTAAGTCATGCAATGGCTGAATTAGTTTATAACCCTGTTGTAGAAAAGTACGTTGATGGGAAAGACAGTGATGAAGTTTACAAAGAGTTTAAAGAACTCTTTAAGCTTGGAAGGCGTCGTTTTAATTATGAGGAATTAAAGCAATGGAAAGAGATTTTATTACAGATATTCAAAATATCTGATGCCGCTTGTGCTGAAGTTTTTGTCGGAAATCTGGCAAGAGCAGAATTTTATAATTATGTCATGATGCTTAAGCCTAGGTATGTTGAACAGTGGATATCACTAATGAGCAAGGCGATCGTTTATGAGATTACCTTAAAAGAATACTTTCCTCCAAATAAAAATGAATACGAAAGAGCATTAGAGAAAGTTTTTCTATCTGAGAAGAATTTAAAAAAGCGCTCTAAGCTAAAACGATCTTATAATATGATTACACTCATTCCTGATAAAGAAGTATGCGAATTAGCTGAATATGCATATACAAAATCTGCTGAGTTATCAGAAACAGAGGAAGAAGAATACTTAAAGTACTTAGTGGCAATTAATGAATAAACTAGTCTTAATTTTTGCTTTCATTTTTTTCAGTTCCTCAAGTTTTGGCTTGAAGAAAATTGTTAATAGAGTCTCTGAGAAGAATCCAAACACAAATATTAAGAGAGATTTTTTTCAGTTTTATCCTAAACTTACTAACTGCAACGGACGTTTTGGTTATGAAATTATTTCTGAGATGGGAAGGTATGAATACCTTTATATTGATGAAGGAAAAGATTTAGAGTGTGAAGAATATGATGCTTTGGCCAAAGTCGCTGGACAGGAGGCAGAGGCAGAGAAGCAAAAACTCTTAGAATTATTTAAATCCAGTAAAACCATTGATACATGTATCGATCTTGAAAATGAAAAAGAATACTTTCTAAGACATTATAAAAGTATTATTAGTCGCAATGCAAATGAGTTAGCAAGAGAATTACAAGATATTGATGATAATAAGTCACATAATATTCAAGACATTCATAATGCAAAGGCTTTCTATGGCAGTATGTGTGCTGCAGGAGCAACCACTAGAGATATCTCACATTTTGTAGTTTTAGGAAATATATTAAGTGGCGTTGGTAGTCGTGGAGAATCAAGAGTTGTGCAAACAGATGGTGAAACAATTGAAAGTTGTTTGGATGTTAAGGCCTATGGAGATGGGTCAATAAAAGGTTTTCAAGTGAAAGTGGAAAACCTAGCTAGTCCCTATATAACTTTATCCTATGATCATTTCAAGATATCAGATGCATTAACAGTAAAGTTAGGATCAAAAGTTCTGGCAAGTACAGGTTGTGCCTCTGGGGGGAAAACTAAAGTTTTTAAGTTTCCTGCAAGTAAAGGAATACTTTCTGTTGAAATCGATGGCAATTGTTCAAGTGATGATGATAGTTCAAATACTGCTTGGTACTTTCGTCTCCAATGTAATAAAAAACCTGATGAGTTGCTTAAAAAGTCACTTGGCTCTGAAGTATGTTATAGCTTAATTGATAAATACGATGCACAGATTAATAAAATTATTCAAAAGAATAATGCTATTTTAAATACATATTGGGCTCAAGCAAAGTGTTATGCAAAAGCACATGGGAAGTTAGTCAGTGATTTCTTTGGATCAGATGAAGACTTTATGCCATCTTTTCTCACTGATGATGAAAGACTAGTAAGTTTAATGCAAAGAGAATCTCAAGAGTTTATTAAAGATGATTTAAAAATCGAAAAAAACCAAGAAAGTTTGGCTAAGCCTAGTCATTCACCTTTATTCCCAGCTTATAAAGATTTTAAGCTTAATAGATTTAAATATTGTGGTAAGCGCCCTCCAAAAGAACAAAGTCTTTTTAAAACAATTAGTTTTGCATATTGTTTTTATGGCTACTTAAGGTTATTTGATGCAGAAAATCCGATCTTTGATTAAATTAATAATTCCAGGCTTTCTCGTTGCTGCCACAGGTGTTGGAGCAGGGGATTTGATTACTGCTAGTTTGGCAGGTAAGAATCTCGGTTTAGTTGTTCTCGCCGTACCTTTGATTGGTGCACTTTTTAAATATTATTTAACTTTAGGTATTGCTAAGTATCAATTTGCAACTGGTGAAACATTAATTGCAGGATGGTTTAAATACTTTCCTCGTCTATTTCAATTTATTTTTTTTGTTTATCTCATTCTTTGGAGTTTTATGGTTTGTGGTGCACTTATCAGTGGTGCAGGATCAAGTCTGGAGGCAATATTAAACTTAGGGGAGCACGGTAAAGTTATTCTTGGGATTGCTCAAACAATAATTGTCTTTTTTATTGTCTATTTGGGATCTTTTGCAACTTTTGAGAAAGTTATGTCTTTTCTCGTTTTTACCATGTTTTTTACTGTGATTGGTATGGGAGTATTAGTATTTGATTTTCATTCACCAATTGTTGCTTCTCAAAATATGTCTTGGTCGCTACTCGCTGATCCTTGGTTTATTGGTGTACTGGGTGGAGTTGGCGGAACTTTAACAATTCTCTCTTATGGGTATTGGGTTCACGACTCAGGTAGAGAGGGAAAACAAGGCTTAAAAGACTCAAAAATAGACTTGAGTATTTCATACTTTTTAACTGCTGTTTTTTCTATGGCAATGATTATTCTGGGTGCAAAACTTATTGGTACTAATTATTCTAAGGCCGAAATAATACCTGCTCTTGGAACTTATATCGAATCTCGTTTTGGAAGCTGGGGAGTTCTTTTGTTCAAGCTTGGTTTTTGGGCAGGCATTTTTTCATCACTTCTAGGTGTGTGGCAGTCAGTTCCTCTGATCTTTGCGGACTCATATTGCTATTTAAAGGGACAAAAAGAAATAAATTTAAAGCAGTCTCGTTCATATACTTATTACTTAATTGGAATGAGTACAATTCCACTTATTAGTCTGTGGGTGAAATTTAATACTATTCAAAAACTGTATGGAATTATTGGTGCTGGCTTTATTCCATTCTGTGCCCTATCTTTAATAATTATCGATCGAAAGTTGAGTTTAGAATTCAGGAACTCAAAAATACATACAATTGTACTTTATCTATCCTTAATCTTTTTTATTTTAGTGATGTTTATTAGGTAAATATTTAAGATTATTAGCCGAAAAGTTATTCACAAGGAAAATAAGATGGCAGTAACGAAAGAAGATTTTTTAAAGCTTGTGAAATCAGCAGTTCAAAACAATGTAAGTGATATTCACATTCGTACTAATGAAAGACCTTGTTTTAGAATAAGAGGGGATTTAGTTCCTATCAAAGTAGATCCATATACAATTGAAGATATGCATACAATTGCCAAGATTTTGATTAAAGATGAAAAAGTTAAAGGCAACCTTGAAGAAATTAAAGAACATGATGGGTCTTATGCAATCCCTAAACTTTGTCGTCTTAGATATAATTACTTAAGATACCAAGGTAAAGTAGGTTTAATTTTAAGACTTATTAATGCAGAAATTCCAACAACAGAAGCCCTGGGGATTCCTCCTGTTATTAACAAAATTGCAATGACTCACAAGGGGCTTGTCCTTGTAACGGGTGCAACCGGCTCTGGTAAGTCATCAACTTTGGCAGCGATGATTAATCATGTTAACGAAAATAAAGCAGTACATATCCTTACCCTAGAAGATCCAGTTGAATACATTCACCCGGTTAAGAAAGCGAGAATTACTCAGAGAGAAATTGGGGAAGACACGGATGACTTTGGTGTTGCACTTAGGGCAGCACTAAGACAGGATCCGGATATTATTCTTATTGGAGAGATGCGAGACGCTGAAACAATTAGTATTGCAATAAAAGCAGCAGAAACTGGTCACTTAGTTTTTGGTACAGTCCATACAACAGATGCACTAAATACTATTGGGCGTTTAATTTCAATGTTTCCACCAGAGGAACAAAATGCTGTTCGAGCGAGAATTGCAGATAACTTATACGCAACAGTATCTCAAAGATTATTAAAAACTGTTGATGGAAAGGGTAGAGTCGCTGCACAAGAAATTATGATTACAAGTCCAGGTATAAGAGAAGCTATTTCAGATGCGAGTAAGATTTCAGAGATCTATACTTATATTAAAAAAGGTAAACAAGGTACTGGGACTCAAACTTTTGATCAGCATATTACAGATCTTTATAAGGCCGGAAAAATTACTATTGAAGAGGCCAAGGCAAATGCTACTTCACCAGAGGATTTTGAAAGAAATCTAATGTTTGGTGATGATGGTAGTGATGATATGTAGAAAAAAAATTCTAACACTTTTTATGTAAGAATTTTAAAAATCACTCAAATTCACCGCGTTAAGTTATTGAGATATTATGAGTGTCATTTTGCTTGTATTAGCTGAGCTAATAGCTGTCATTAACTGATCTAATTAGTCCTTTACGCCCCTTTTCAAGTTTTATAAATTATTATCCTAGCCCCGAGACCCAAACGAAAGCTAACGAGGAATAATTTATGAAAATAACGCTTCTATTCGCCCTAATCATGTTAAGTGCACAAGCAAGAACTCTAACTGTTATGACTTATAATGCTCATAATCTTTTTGATACAGTTCATGATGAAGGTAAAAATGATTACACTTATCTTCCTTTGAGCTTTAAAGAACAAAGTGCTGAAGTTCAAGCTTATTGTGCTTCACTTTCAAGTGAATATTATCGAGATAATTGCCTAAACTTTGACTGGAGTGAAAAGGTTCTTGAGAAAAAACTAAACAATCTTAAAAGAGTAATTATCACATTAAGTAATGGTCGTGGAGCCGATATCATCGCACTTCAAGAGGTTGAAAATAAAAACGTATTAACTATGTTACAAAAAAAGTTAGCTCGCTATGGATATCGTTATGTTTCTCTTATAGAGGGACCAGATTCTAGAGGTATCGATGTAGGCTTTATTTCTAAATATAAAATTAATAAAGAACAATTACACTTAGTAGACATGACTGGTGTTGCAAAAGAAACGAGAGGGATTCTCGAAATTGAAGTAGAAGTTTCTGGTAAAAACATTGTGCTTTTTGCAAATCACTGGCCTAGTCAGAATAATCCAGATGAGGCTCGTTTAATTGCAGCTCAAACACTTATTAAAGCAGCTAAGAAAGCAGAATCTTCTGCTGATTTAATGATTGCTTTGGGTGATTTTAATACTCTCGTTGATGATGCTCCTAATGCAATTGAAGAGGCTAAGAGATATTTTGATTTAAGTCGTGATGAAGCTCAATTAAGAGATACAAACGTTTTTAAAGGTACGCACTTCTATGCTGGACATTGGTCAGCTTTAGATAAAATTATGATCTTTGAAAAATACTCAAAAGAAATCAGACCTCTCTATAGTAAGTATGATATTTTTCATTTTAACTTTATGTTAGGTTCATCAATTTGGACTGATAGAGATACTGGTGAGCAAACAACTTATAATAATGTTCCACAAGCATTTGATTGGCAAACGGGACTAGGGTACTCTGATCACTTACCAGTGATAATGCAATTTGAAATTAGATAATATTTTTAAAAAACTTCCAAATGAATGGCAATTTGTACTTGAGGACTTTGAAGAAGCTTCTCAGGTACAATTAAGTCATTTTGTAAAAAAAGAATACGAGAGTAAAGAAATATACCCTCAGGTAGAAAACTTATTTTGGGCTTTTGAGCTTACTCCTTTAAAAAAAGTAAAAGTAATTATTTTAGGACAAGATCCATATCATGGGGAAGGACAAGCTCAGGGTTTAGCTTTTTCAGTCCCTAAAAATATAAAAATACCACCAAGCTTAAAAAATATTTTTAAAGAATTAAATGAAGATTTGGGGATGCCTATTCCTAGTAGTGGTTCCCTAGAGAAATGGGCAAAACAAGGTGTCTTTCTTTTAAACACTGTTTTGACTGTTGAGAAGTCTAAGGCCGGCTCTCATCGTAAAAAGGGCTGGGAACAATTTAGCTCACAAGTTATTAAGGAAATTAGTAATAGAAATAAAAACTGTGTTTTCATTTTATGGGGTTCACCAGCTCAAAAATTTAAAAAATTTATTAATACGGATAAACACTTAATTTTAGAGTCAGTTCACCCTTCACCACTTTCTTCATATAGAGGTTTTTTTGGCTCTAGGCCTTTTAGTAAAGCAAATGACTTCTTAAAAAAGAATGGGCGTAAAGAAATAGATTGGAGTCTCTAATTACTCTTCAAGTACTTTTACTTTGTCTCTTTTCATTTTAGACATCACTTCAGCAACTTTATCCATAAAGGCTTGAGCAGTACATGGTTTAGTTAGTGCGTGTTTTACACCAAAGGCTATTGCTTTTTGAACTTCTTCAGAAGTGAGGTTAGCAGATAAGATCATTATAGGTGTTTTAGCTTCTTTATTCTTTTCAACTTTTTTAATATTCATTATTAGATCGATACCTGAAGCTTTCGGCATTATAAGATCAGTAACAATGAGATCAAAAGATTGATTTTGATACTTTAAGAAAGCATCTTGTCCATCTTTAGCTTCTACAATAAAGTTGAAGCACTCCATCATCTCTAAAAACGTAACAAGGGCCTCTCGAATATCAGCTTCATCATCAACAACAAGAACACTTAATTTTTGACCCGACCTTGGAATAATTTTCATAAGTTAAAAACCTCTAGCTGGTATTTTAAACATTTTTATAGATATTAAAAGGAGTAAAAATGCTCCTTAAGTAATTCTTTTGTGGCTCCACGTGTCTACTGCTACGTGTTTAAGACTTCTAACAAAAACTAACTTGATTGCCATAGTCTGAATACTGTTCATATAATTCTAGAACTCATTCTACACATGGAGGTAATTTTGAAATTAATAGGATTAGCAGTATTACTAGCATCTCTTCCGAGCTTTGCTTTAAATCTAGGGACGATTGAAACAAAGTCTTATCCAGAGATTGATATTAGAGATATTCACAATAAAGATGTGAAAAGAGAAAAGAAAGGTGAAGCTCCGCGTTTCGCAGTTGAGCGTTATACCCAAGTATCTCCATTTATGGATCAAAACTTTACAAAAGAAAACGGTAATTTAGTTTGGCGCTATAGAGTAGTTGCAACAAACGCTGTTTCTTTAAACTTTGCTTTTACAAAGTTTAAGATGAGTGAATCATCTGAGTTAAATATTTATGCAACTGACTTCTCTGAAAGAATTAGATCTTTTACAAGTAAAGATAATAATGAAGCAGGTGAGCTTTGGACACCAGTTATCTATTCTGACGATGTTATCATTGAACTAGTTATGAATGAGTCAGATTTTGGAAATGTTGAGTTAGAACTAACTCAAGTGAACCAAGGTTATAGAACATTTGCAGAAACAACTGAAAAGTCTGGTTCATGTAATGTTGATGTTGTTTGTACCGAGGGTGATAACTGGAGAGATGAAATTAACGCTGTAGGTGTTATCTCAACTGGTGGATCTACATTCTGTACAGGTTTTATGGTTAATAATACTAGTAATGATAAAACTCCATACTTTATGACTGCTAATCACTGTCGTATTGGTGCAAGAAATTCAGCTTCTTTAGTTGTTTATTGGAATTACCAAGCGAGCTCATGTGGCGGAAGAAGAAATGGTAAGAAAGATGAGTTCTCAACTGGATCTAAGTTCTTAGCAAGTAGTGC
>CAJXHA010000041.1 GCA_913053615.1 uncultured Bacteriovoracaceae bacterium
ATAACTTTGTCTGAATTTGCAAGTGCTTGAGTAAATTCACTTTGAAAGATTGAACTTCTTGCAGTTGCTGAAATTGGCTCAAAAACTGTTATGACTTTTCTATTAGGGTACTTATCTCTAATTGCCTCAATGGTTAAGCTAACTGCACGAGGGTGATGAGCAAAGTCATCAATGACCAGAGACCCTTTATAGACTCCTCGTTCTTCTTGACGTCTTTTGACTAAACTTAAGTTCTCTATTGCAAGCTTTAATTTATCATATTCAAAGCCAAGCTCTAAAAGAAGCTCTAAGCAGCCACTTAAATTTAAAATATTATGTCGACCTATGACATTAGATGAAAACTCGTATGATTTATCATCTTTTTTCATGGTCCAAGTAGTTTGAGTACTACTCTTTTTAGTGATTTCAATTTGGTCTCCATAAGGAATCCACTTTAAATGAGAGTGCTCCTTAGATAACTTAACAGCACTTGGATAAGTATTATCAAAACTAATCACACCATTCATAGCTTTAAAGGCATGACTAAATTCATTTTCAATTTGCTCTACAGAGTCATAAATATCAGCATGGTCAAATTCTAATGATGTAAGGACCATATGATTTAATTCATAGAGACGAAACTTAGAAATTTTTTGAAAGTAAGCACTGTCATATTCATCTGACTCTATAACAAAGTACTTTGACTTACCTAGCTCAGCAGGAGGACGATTATTTAAAATACCTCCAATAAGATAGCCACATTCTTCACCTAGGTTTTCAAGGATCTGTTGAATAAAAAAAGTTGTCGTGGTTTTACCATGTGTACCTGCAAGTCCAATCACTTCTCTATCTTTTAAAACAAAAGCTCCAAGTAAAGCTGGAAAAGAAGTAAACTTTATTCCAAGCTCTTCAATCATGCGTGCTTGGTCTGACATACGTGGCACAGAATTACCAACCACAATCAAGTCATAGTCTTTAAAATCATCTACTTGCATTTCATCTAATTTTCTTAGGGGAATTCCAGTAGACTCTAAGTATGTACTCATGGGAGGAAAGAATGCTGAGTCAGCTCCATGTACATCAAAGCCTGCCTCTTTTAACAAACAAGCACAAGCCCCCATGCCGGTACCGCAAATTCGATAGAAAAAGATTTTCTTTATTTGGTCTTTTGCTTTAATTAATTCATCAGTTTTTAAGAAGTTATCTAAATTCATATTTTACCTTAAGATAACTTCTATTTTACTGATTTTAATGAGTTAAGTCTAAGGCTTTCAATTCAGGCAATGTTTGATCAACTCTTTATTAATTTGATCAACTACTATTGAATAACCAAATACTCTTGGAGTAAGCAGGTCCTCTTCAACAGTTGGACAATAAGCAAATTTTGGAAAAATTAATTCATATTTATTTTTAAGAATAGCAAAGTCTTTTAATATATTTAGCACACTCTTATTCGATAATCGTTTTGATTTAAATTCGTTAAGAGCAATATCAATTGTATGGTAAAAATAATTAATCTCGTTATCCACACTTAATTCAGGTGTTTTAGTAACTCTTATATAGATTGCAAGTATTCTATTTGGATAATTCTTTTTAATTTCTCTATAAACCGCTTCATCTTCTGAAGTATTATCACCCATTAAAATAAATTGTTCTTCACTGGATTCTAATATGTTTTCTATTGATCTATACTTGTATTCAAAAGTCCCTTCTCCACCAAACCAATTCTTTGTAATAAGTTCTTCAACATCGATATTATTATGAGTAAAAAGCTTGAAAATAAAACGGCGTATTTGATTTGGACTGGCAGTGATGACATAAAGGTTATCTTCATCTAGCTCAGAAAAAAGTGTATTCATACCTAGATAAATTTTCTTTGATCTTAATGCATTATAAACTGCTCTTGGACCATGGCCAGTGATCTTAATTGTTTCATCGAGATCCGAAATAATACTAAAACTAAATGCATTAAATGAGATGAGTAATAAGATTAAGAACTTTGCCATATTTTTTCTCCTAAATTTTTACGAAAGTCATTTAACTCGGCCTTATCAAACCAATAAGACTTTGTTGCATTCGTGAGGAGAACATATCCGAGTTTCTGCTCAGAGTCAATCCAAATGGATGTCCCAGTAAAGCCTAAGTGCCCGAAAGTATGAGGTCCACATCCATTACCCGCCAAAGTATCTGCAGGGTTAGTGACTGTATCCCAGCCATTCACAAAGCGAGGATGCTCTTTATGCATGAGCTTATGCATCTTAGAAACAAGCTTAAACTGCTCATTAAGATTGATCAGTGTTTTGCAAACTCCTTCAATCGTTCCAAATAAACCTGCATGGCTAACATATGTATTTAAGTTATAAGCATTCGGATCATGCACACATGCTCTATTGGGTTTACCTTTAATAAATCCATTTTGAACTGTTCTTTCCTTGCTTAGGTCTTTCCAGAATAAGACTTCTCGATCCCAGTATTTTTTTACTTTATTTTGCATCCCTTGTGGAAATAGTTTATTAAACTCTAACATGAATCGAAGTGCCGAATAATCTGAGTATAACGTCTCACTCTCTTTAATCTCAAAAGAGTTAATTATATCTTCCCACCCATTCTTAGGTAGGAGTCCCCAAGCTGGTAGCCCACCTCGATGGTTTAAAACTAATTGCATTTCTTTGGTAATATTGTCTTCTTCAATCAAATAGGCAATGCCATTATTTAATGGTTTAGAAAGAGAAGCTAAATCAAAATAGATAGCGGGTTCATTCTCATAAAGAACAGAACCCAATTTTTCTATTTGAAAGGAATCATAAATATTTTTGGTAAAGTCTACTTTTCCAAATGCTATTGCATCAAACTTTTGGGACTCTAAAAAAGTCTTAAAGTGATCCTTGATAGCTTTATCCATTGATCACTTTGGCCTGTGCAGCTGCTAATCTTGCAATTGGTACCCTAAAAGGTGAACAACTAACATAATCAAGTCCTACACGATGACAAAAATCAATTGAACTTGGCTCACCACCATGCTCACCACAGATTCCACAGTGCAATTCTTTATTCGCTGCTTTACCAGTTTTAACAGCATGTTCGACTAAAAAGCCTACACCTGTCTGATCAAGAGCAACAAATGGATCTCGCTCAAAGATCCCTCTGGTTTGATAAAAAGGAAGAAATTTTCCCGCATCATCACGTGATAATCCAAAAGTCGTTTGAGTTAAATCATTAGTTCCAAATGAAAAGAACTCAGCAGTATTGGCAACTTGATCAGCTGTGATACACGCACGGGGTAGTTCTAACATCGTTCCTATTTTATATTTTATTTCATCACTCTTCTCTTTAAAAACTTCATTGATGACTTCAATTGCTTCAGCTTTAAGAATTCCTAATTCTTTTTCCGTTGCAATAAGAGGAATCATAATTTCAGGAATAACCACACTACCAGCTTTCTTACTTTCAAGTGCAGCTTCGATAATCGCTCTAATTTGCATCTTATAGATCTCAGGATAAGTAATTCCTAGACGACAACCTCTATGTCCAAGCATTGGATTAAATTCATGAAGAGCTTCTTTTCTAGCTTGAATGGCATCCATAGAAAGTCCTAAGCTATCAGCGAGCTCCTGCATTTCTTCGTCTTTATGGGGAAGAAACTCATGTAGAGGTGGATCAAGTAATCTAATATTAACAGGCTTTCCACTCATCACCTTAAAGAGACCAGTAAAGTCTTCTCTTTGAAATGGAAGTAATTTATCAAGTGCAGTTTGACGATCCTTTAAGTTCTCAGCAAAGATCATTTCCCTAACAGCCAAAATTCTTTCTGGAGCAAAGAACATATGCTCCGTACGACAAAGTCCAATACCTTCAGCTCCAAAGTTAATTGCTGTTTCTGCATCTTCAGGATTATCAGCATTAGCACGTACTTTTAAAGTTCTAATCTCATCGGCCCACTTCATAAAGCTTGCAAAATCTTCTGAAATTTCTGCCTCTATAGTTGGAACGACACCTTCATAAACTTCACCACTCGTTCCATCAAAAGTTATATCCTCACCTTCTTTAAATTCTTTACCAGCAACCTTTAATGTCTTAGTTGCTTCAGAAATTAAAAGTTCAGAACAACCGGCAACACAAGGTTTACCCATACCCCTTGCAACAACGGCAGCATGAGAAGTCATCCCACCACGTGCAGTAAGAATACCTTGAGCAGCATTCATACCACCAATATCTTCTGGGCTCGTTTCCTGTCTTAATAAAATAACTTTTTCACCTTTCTCTGCCCAAGCTTGAGCAGTATCTGAATCAAATACGATTTTCCCACTAGCGGCACCTGGACTTGCTGGTAAACCTTTAGCAAGTAATGTTTTTGGTGCATTTGGATCTAATCTTGGGTGTAGTAAATTATCTAAATCTTCTGGCTTAATTCTAGTGATGGCAGTCTTTTCATCAATTACTCCCTCGCTCACAAGATCAACAGCAATCTTTAGGCCAGCACGAATAGTTCTTTTTCCATTTCTTGTTTGTAAAATATAAAGTTTATTATTTTCAATGGTAAACTCGATATCTTGCATATCTTTATAATGAGCTTCTAAGCGTTGATAAATATCAACTAATTCCTGATATGCTTTAGGCATAATTGCTTCTAAAGTATCCAAGTTCTTATTTGAATCATTCTTACTTGTTTCATTAATTGGAGCTGGTGTTCTAATACCGGCAACCACATCTTCCCCTTGAGCATTAACTAGATACTCTCCAAAGAAAACTTTTACACCAGTAGACGGGTCACGTGTAAAGCAAACACCTGTACCACTTGTATTACCAGTATTTCCAAATACCATTGATTGAACGTTCACAGCAGTTCCCCAGTCATGCGAGAATCCATTCATCTCTCTATACTTCATCGCACGACTATTATTCCAAGAACCAAAAACAGCTCCAATAGCTGCCCATAATTGATCCATTGGATTTTGTGGAAATGATTTTCCGTACTCTTCAAGTAGAACTGATTTATATACATCCACTAACTCTTCAAGATCTTCTGCATCCAAGTCAGTATCGTTGCGATAACCTCTAGCTTCTTTTAAATCCTCTAATTGAGATTCGAGAATAGAAGTATTAAGTCCTAAAACAACATTTGAAAACATTTGAATAAAGCGGCGATATGAATCCCAAGCAAAACGAGCATTACCAGTTTGCTCTGCCATACCTCTAACTGTCTTATCATTCATTCCTAGGTTTAAAACGGTATCCATCATACCCGGCATTGAAACTCTCGCTCCAGATCTTACAGAAAAAAGTAGAGGATTTTTTTCATCACCAAATTTCTTGCCAGTGATTGATTCAACTTCAGCAAGAGCTGCTTCAACTTGAGTTCTAACCTCAGAGCTAATCTCTTTTTGATTTTTATAGAAATCTAAACAGGCCTCAGTAGAAACTGTAAAGCCAGGGGGAACTGGTAATTTCAAGTTACACATTTCAGCTAGGTTCGCACCTTTTCCACCAAGGAGATCTTTTTGATTTTTATTTCCCTCAGTTTTTTCAGCACTAAAACTATAGACCCATTTTGTCATTTTTACCTCTTAGATATAATGGTTTTATAACAAGCCCATCATACCAAGAAGCATGGAAAAAGAATAGAAAAGGAAGTATGGTATTTTATTCTGAAGTTAATCTTGCACTTTGAAGAGCGTCATAAATGAGATCAAAAGTTCCCCCGCTAAATACTTTTTGGTAACTTTCTAAGTACTCATAAAAAGACCAATTTTTACGCAGTATAATATAGTCGACTAAATGATGTGAAACCATAAAAATACAACTTAAACTTGAGTAGTCTGGTAGAGCAACAATTTGAGTATTATTTCGCATTTTATAAAAGTCTCTCACAATTTTAAGTGCTTTTTGAGAACCAGCAGTGTCGCTTTCTACAAAATCCTCAAAATAGCTAAGTGCTTTTTTATAAAGCATTGCATCTTGAGCAGATAATTTATCTTTAACTTTTAAGAAGTGGGCATCATTTTTAATTAAAGCAAGCTTAGGATTTTGAAAGAATGCGATGTCGTGCGCATAAGCACAATAGATTAAATTTTTTAAAGTTTTTTTATCATAAAGCCCAAGCTCACTAGCAATACCACAAGAGACTTTTGCAAGTAATCTAATATGTTCTTGTAAGTAGCGCTCTCGATCATAACTCTTAGATTTATTTTCTCGCACAACCTTAGATAAATTATTATTTTTTTGTAATTTTTGAAACATCTTCCCCATTTCATCATGAATAGAAGCAATCAATTCTTCATCCGGTGCTAGAAAACCAATTTCATCTTGGTGTCTACCTTCTATACGGGCAATATAATCATTTAAAAGATCTTCATCTAATTGTCTTTCTAATTGCACTCCAAGCTTAAATAGTCTTAACTCTTTACCATCTTGTCGCATTCTATGATCTGCACTATGGGCCAATTTCATTTTCACTTCAACTGGTAATGCATACTCACCAAGTGCATTCAAGTACATGTCCGAAGAATTTAAAATCAATTCTTTATTATTTAAACTGGAAATTAGACCGATTCCTTGTGTGCTAATATCCATCACCTGCAATTTTAAATACTGAGAAGCATTCATCATTAAATCCGATTCAAGACTTAACTGTGCAGTTCTCTTTTCTTTAAAATCAAAATGAAAGCGTGAAAACTCTCTAAACTCTTCAAGTTGAACTTCATCGGGAATAGACATGACTACTTTTTGAGATGTAATTTTTAGAACATCACCCTTAAAGATGGTATTTCTATGAGCAAGTTTTATATAAGCAGTTTTATCAAGATCCACAAAGGCATGATCTTCATTTATTGCAAACTCAACTGTTGAGCGGAGATCATCAATTTCGATATCTCTTATTTCAAAAACATTTCTATTATCTTCGTAGGTTTGCCATAAGATATTCTCTTCACTTCTCGAACTCTTATTAAAAGAAGTAATGATTTCTTTTGGGTCTACTGAAATATCATATTTCAATACAATCTCCTCCTGAGATAATACCACCCATATAATTCTATCAAGACTTCAAGTGCTTACAAGGTAATAGGAGCTTAATTTAAGATTAATTTGCCTCTTATTAGAGGCAAATATAATTAAAATCCAAATTTATTTAAAATATATGTACGTACATTTTCCAGAGGAATTCGCTCTTGATTCATCGTATCGCGATCTCTGATGGTAACTGCTTTATCCTCTAAAGTATCATAGTCCACAGTGATACAATATGGAGTACCAATCTCATCTTGACGACGATATCTCTTTCCAATTGATCCTGAGACATCATACTCACACTTATACAATTGAGATAATTCATCCATAAGTTTTCTGGCAGGCTCTTCAAGGTCAGGCTTTTTCATTAAAGGCATAATCGCAACTTTAATCGGTGCCATCTTAGGGATAAAGCCCAGAACAACTCTTTCCTCTTTAGTACCTGCATTTTCTACTCTATAAGCATCACAAAGAAGAGCGAGAATATGACGATCACACCCAACACTTGTTTCTACTACATATGGGATATACTTTTTATTTCCATCCATTTGGTCAACATAGTTTAAGTTCTTTCCACTAAGCTCAGCATGATTACCTAAATCAAAATCCGTACGAGAGTGAATCCCCTCCATCTCATCCCAACCAATCGGGAATTCGTACTCAATATCAAAAGCGGCATCCGCATAGTGAGCAAGGTCATCACCGTGATCATGAAAACGTAATTTTTTTTCATCAAGACCTTGGTCAAGGTGCCATTGCCATCTAATCTCTTTCCATTTTTCCATAAACTCTTTTTGAGTTCCTGGCTTAACGAAGTATTGCATCTCCATTTGTTCAAATTCACGTGTTCTAAAAATAAAGTTACCTGGTGTAATTTCATTTCTAAATGCTTTACCAATTTGAGCAATTCCAAATGGAAGTTTTTTTCTCATTGTTGATTGAACATTTAAAAAGTTTGTAAAAATACCTTGAGCTGTCTCTGGTCTTAAATAAACAGTTGAACCTGAATCTTTAACAGGACCCATTGTCGTTTCAAACATTAAATTAAATTCACGTGGTTCAGTAAAAGATTCTTTAGCACCACAATTCTCGCATGGTGCACTTAGATCAATTTTATCAGCACGGAATCTAGCATTACACTCTTTACAATCAACCATTGGATCTGAAAAACCATCAACGTGTCCAGAAGCTTTCCATACAAGTGGGTGCATAAGAATTGAAGCATCAACACCTTCTATATCTTCTCTATAGGTCATGGCCTTCCACCAAGAGTTCTTTACATTATTCTTTAATTCAATCCCAAGAGGACCATAATCCCAACAAGAACCAAGTCCACCATATATCTCTGAACTTTGAAAAATAAAACCACGTCTCTTACATAGACTAACTAAATCTTGCATGTTCTCTAATTTCTTTTCACTCACTGGAGATCCTTTCTTTTTTATATTATTGGCTTAATTCATATAACTTTTTATACTCACCGTCACTACTCATAAGCTCATCATGAGTACCTTCTTGGACTTTTTGCCCTTCTTTCATGACGATTATTCTATCATAATTCTGAATAGTCGAAAGTCTGTGTGCTACGGCAAGAACTGTTTTGTGTGCTGCAACTTTTTCAAGTGCTTTTTGCACTATGCGCTCTGATTCATTATCTAAGGCGGAAGTTGCTTCATCAAAAAGTAAAATAGGACAATCTCTTAGAAAGGCCCTGGCAATAGTTAATCTTTGTGCTTGCCCACCAGAAAGTTTAAGTCCTCTATCACCTATTTCGGTTTCAATACCTTCAGGTAAACCATGAACAAATTCATCCGCATAACTCACCTCAAAGGCAGTGCTAATTTGCTCATCTGTAAAATTCTCACCTGCTTTTATATTTTCTTTAACGGTATCATTAAAAAGAAATACATCTTGGCTAACCAGTGCAAAAAGCGAGCGTAAGGTTTGTAATTTATAATCCTTTAACTCTTTTCCATCGATAAGAATTTGACCTTTACCATAATCATATAGTCTTAGGAGTAATGAGAGGGCGGTTGATTTCCCAGATCCACTTAAACCAACGAGAGCAACTTTCTCACCTTTATTAATTTTTAAATTAAAATCTTTAAGAACATCGCCCTTACCATATGAAAAAGTCACATTATTAAATTCAATACTTTCAGAAAAATCAAACTTATCAATACTTCCTGGATCCTCTTCTTCATCCACTTCCATAATTTTAAAAATTCTATCCGCACTTGCCTTAGCTTGATTTAATTTTGCATTTGCTTTTGAATAGCGACGAATGGGATCCATGAACATTCCAAAGGCACCAACAAAAGAAAAGAACTCACCAACAGATAACTCCCCTTCCTTAGCTCGCATAAAGGAAGCAATGATCACAATAGCAAATGCGACAGAAATGAGGACTTCTATTAAAGGATGTGAATGCTCTTCAGTTGAGTTACTAACTTTCTTATTAGCTAAGAATTGATCTTGTGCTTGATCAAATCTTTGAATCATATACTTTTGAAGACCAAAGGCCTTAATAATTTTTTGACCACTTAAACCTTCGCTCGCATGGTGAGTCATTACAGATTGATCTTCTTGAGATTTTTTAACATAACGTTTAATACGCTTTCCGGTGACATTAAAAACTATGATAAAAAATGGAATAATACCAAAGACGATCGCTGTTAGTTTCCAGTCATGATAAACCATGACACCTAAAAGACCCAAGGCTGTTACTGGTTCTCGAATAATTGCAATGGCACTATTAAAAGACATAGCAAACATTTTCGTATCATCAACCATGATACTAAGTAATTTTCCTTGCCTCGCTTCAGAGAAGTAACTGCTTGGAAGGTTTTGGAATTTCTTATATAGATCTCTTCTTAAATCACAAAGTGCCTTATCCACTACCATTCGCAATCCAAAGTAATGGATGTAGCGAAATGGATAAGTTAGGATGGTAATTCCCACAATTGTTGCAGCTAAAGTGATGGCATAATCAAAAGTTGCATTAGCATTAAAGATTCCATCAATAACATTTTTAATAAAGTATGCAATATAGGCCTTAGTTAATGCCATGGGCACTAGACACAGCACAGCAAGAATTGCTTGCCGTTTATATGGTCTTATGTAAGGCCAAATTTGGATAATCAGCTTTTTCATGGGTTCATAATAACTTTATGGGCCTAAGAAGAAAAGATAAACTATAATGTATGCATGAGCACAGAGCCACAAAAACTACTCTTTTTAGACCGAGATGGAACCCTTATTTATGATAAGCATTATATGCATGATCCAAAATTAGTTGAATTTGTTCCTAATTGCTTATTGGCACTGAAAAAGTTTAAAGAAAGAGGCTACTTATTCTATGTGATAACTAATCAGTCTGGCATTGGCAGAGGTTTTTTTAACGAAGAGCAAATGCACTCTGTTCACCATAAAATGGATGAGCTCTTTGCCAAAGAAGGTATTAAAATAGAACAATACCTCCATTGTCCTCACGCACCTGAGGACAATTGTGATTGTCGCAAACCCTCCCCTAAACTTATCAACTTAGTACTTAAAGACTTAAACTATGACCCTAAGTTTTCATTTATGATTGGTGATAAGCAAAGTGATGTCGATGCAGGTTTAAATGCTGGGATTCAAGGAGTTTTGGTTAAAAAAGATGCAAATAGTGAAAGACCTGGTGAGTTTTTAGACCTCTTAGAAATGTATCAATCCATTTATAATAAAGAATAAGAAATAAACTGACTTTTTTCCCAACCATAGTGAAAACAAATATAATTAAAAAGACTATGTACTTGTGCTTTTTCTAAGTATTCCTGTGCTGCTAATTCTTTATATGGTGTTTGTTTAAAATAGTGTAGTGATCGATGAACGAGTGTTGAAGCTTGAATTTCAGCTTTATGAAAATTATCAGTACAATTCACACAAGCAAAGCCCCCTTGCTCAACATTCAAAATAAACTGACTCTCATGCAATTTCACCTGACAAAATGAGCAGTGATCAATATCTGGAGAAATCCCTAGTTCATAGATCATCTTTGCTAAAAAAGACATCATATGCGTCTCAAAGTGAAATACATTTTCCACCAAGGACTTATCCATAAAAAAGAGAGCATTACTTAAAACTCTGAACAAACCTTCTTCACTATTATCTTCATACTCAAGATCTTTTGCAGGTGCGACTTTCTTTATAAACTCAAAGAAGAAAGTTGAAAGATAAAAGGCCTTGTGATTAGAGCGAATATTTTCAGAGTTCCAAATTAAATTCCATTCACTAGCTATTTGAATATCTTGATTCTTTTTTATGCGAGACCCCAGTTTTACTTTAAGCATAAAACCAAGTTCTAAAATAGATCCCTTTTGAGACTTTCCTCCGCCTCGTCCACCGTAGAAGTAGAGATTAACTAATGTGCCATCACGTAATAGTAATGTGCCGATTAAATCTCTCTCTTTATGAATGGCCTTATGAACTAAAATACCCTCTAATTGCATACTTTATTTTTATCCTATAAAACTTTAAAATCCAATTGATGTAATTGAAAATGGGATGACTCTTTTCATATCTATATGAATTCATTTGATAAACATCGAATTCTTCTCCCCTGCGTCCTGCTCTACCCACCATTTGAGTCCACATGGCATAACTTTCAACAGGATATAATATTGAAACACTTGATAGTTTGGGAAGGTTTACCCCATGACTTAATGTACTGGTTGAGAAAATGAACTCTACATTTGGCATTAATAAAAGTTTTCTTTGAAACTCTTCTACTTCACCAGAGATACAGCTTAATACCCTAAAACCTTTTCTCTCGTATAATTCGGCTAATTCTTTCACCTCACTTCTATATTTACAAAAAACGAGTGTTCTTTTCTTATGAAGATATTCTAGGTGATTTAATAGCTGATACTTCTTACGGGCGTAAAAAATCTGCTTGGGTGCTTTTTTCAACTTAAAATTAGCAATATTAATAATCGTTAAACGTTCAGTACTATTTAAAAGTTTATGAATCAATTCATCATCAACAGTGGCGCTTAATAAAAGAATATCTAAGTCTAAATAAAGAAACTGTTCTAGAAAGTCTTTTAAAAGTGGTCGAAATTGATCACCCCATAGATGATTTAAGTGCACTTCATCAAATACAAATAAATAATCACCATCAATGAGTTTTCCATAAACGAGATCGCTGACTTTTTCAAAGGTTGTGATGAGTAATTGAAAAGGCATTATATCAAATTTCTGAGCTAACTCTCCCATTGATTGCGGGGCAAAAGCTTTTATTCCATCTTTCAAGGCCCTTAGATAGAATTCATTTGCCAATGCTTTTAATGGGGAGAAATACACAATCTTTTTCTGTGAATGCTTAATTATATCCAATAATAAAGTAGTCTTTCCCCATCCAGTTGGAGCAATGAGTAAAGTTTGCATATTTTCAAAAGCAATATCCATATGCCCAATCATGCAAGTAGCAAACCGGTGAAGTACTGATAAATGCTTTAGATTTTTAAATTTTGACGCGCTTTTTACTTGCATTTATCCCTTATCAGCATTAAAAATACCCTATGATTAGACAAATAGAAAAAGTACTTGATGACCAAATTAGACCTGCTCTGGCCAGCCATGGTGGAGATATTGAAGTGATTGATTATGATAATCAAAAGCTCTTCGTAAAACTAACTGGTGGGTGCCAAGGTTGCTCATCTTCTAAAGCAACTTTAAAAGATGGTATTGAACGTCTTCTCATTGGAAAGTTTCCTGAAATGATTAACGAAGTGGTTGATCTAACTGATCATGCTGCTGGCGATAATCCTTTTATGTAACTCTATTCAAAATAAGATAAATCATAAGTATTGCTTAAAACCTTTTCACTTGGAACCCAGCAACCGAGAACTTTAGTACTTGCTGTAATATCAGACTTAGTACAATTAAAAGTTTCAACTCCATTTTGGCAATAACACTCTAAGCTCTTATGTGCCCAAAACCCAGGATAAGAATTTCTAATTAGTAACTCACACTTATTTTCTCTTTCACGTGATCCTACAATATTTACATAATGTGCTCCACACCTACCTTTTACTGACTTTAAAAGCCTTGGCTTTGTTTTGATATCATCTTCTGTATATTTATAGGCCGCACTTGGACACAGTCCAATAGACAATGCTTTATGATCCTTTAAAACATTATTAATAGTGCTTAGTAATTTCTTATTAGATTCAAACCCTCTTCCCATTGATACTAGATTTGCATTAACATCATCAGTGTATTCACAACCCTTAAAAACTTCATCTTCCAAGAAATCAAATAATTTTGTGCTCTCTGTTCTTTGAACCAGTCCTAAGATATTTTTAATGTCATCTAATTTCCATGCACGTTCAAAGTCCTTAGAGTTCTCTTTTAAATAATCTAAAAGCTTTGCAAGATTTTTTTCCTTTTTAAAATAAATTTGAATTAAATAAAAGAACTGATCATCAGAGTAAAGACTTTGAGCTTTTATGCGCTTGAGATTATCTGAGATTATTTTATTAGAACATCTGCCCTTTTTCACTAAGTCACTATAGGCCCAAGATAATAAGGAGAAGTTTAAGTTATTTGGTTGCCAGTGCAAGAGTCTATCCTTATGAATAAATGCAATCCAATAAGGGTTCACCCTTTCTTTATATTCTTGTTCATAAAGTGCACTAAGCGAGTGGGCATAACAAGTATGCATATCACCTTGATTATAAATCTTTCGATTAAGGCTTGCTTGCTCGTAGAGGTTAATATTTTCACAATCTGATGCCATTAAGTGAGAGGACATCAGTACCAATAATATAGATAGATACTTCATTCCAAATATCTTAGGTAGCTAAGTACTTAATAACAAACGAGTAAAAGGCTCAGATTAGAAGTGTCAAAACTTTAGTCACAATAATTTCAGGCATTTACTTTTTACACATCGCTTCATCGCCATCTCTAAATGAGGTAATATTCATATTATAACGACGTGAAAAAACAAGAATTGAGAGATGCCCCATGGATGATTCCAAAAGAGAATTATTAAGTTTTAAAAGATCAGATGTACCAAAAGAGCTTTTACGAGGTCCAGACCTTTTACAAATTGCCCTACATACTGCAGTGGACTGGGCAATAATTTTAAGCTGCGTTTATTTAATTTTTAATACAGATGCAATTCTCTATCCCATTTGGTTAGTATTAATTGCTGGTCGAATGCATGCTTTTGGAGTTTTGATTCACGACTTATCTCACCTTAACCCAAAGAAAAAACCAATTCGCTTTAGAGTTTTAGAAGTACTATTAGGATACCCTATTGGAACAACGATAAATGCAATGGCCTATCACCATCTTCGTCACCACCGAGATACTTTAATGAACTCAGACCCTTATTATAAAATTAATAAAAAGTGCTCAACTCCAAAAAGACTTCTTTTAACAATCGGAAAAGGCAGTATCTTTGTTTTATTCTGGGTAACTCGTTCTTTTATTGGAACACTTGCCTATTACTACCCAAAAATGAGAACTAATTATGCTCGTTTATTCTTACAAGATGTTTCCGGAAAAGATTTAACTAATCACGAAGAAGTAATTCGTTGTTGTAAAGAAGATCGTTACATGGCGGCTTTCCAGCTTGGAGTCTTAGCGAGTGCACTCACTTTTATGCCAAGCTTATTTTATATTTACTATATGGCGTGGCCGGTAGCAGGTATCTTCTGTATTTATAGATTATTAATTGAACATGTATACGACGTAGTTGAAGATAGAAGTGTTTATACAATGATTGAATCTACTTTTGATCATCATACTAGTCTTTTAGATCAAATCTTAATTGGTCCTAGAAATATTGGATACCACTGTATGCATCATATTCATCCTCAGGTTGGCTTTCATCACCTTCCAGCTCTGCAAGAATGGTATCTTGCAAACTGTAAGCAGTACCGTGATAAGTACGCTGTTGAATTACCACAGAAAGAAGAAAGAATTAATACAAACGGTTTAGAAGTAGCATATTAATAAATTGAAGAGAGAAACCCTATGAAGAGAATGTATTTAAACAAAGACATCACAACCCCAAACGTTTTAAACGTTTTAATTGGAATGACTTCCATCAGTGCCATGATTGCATTACTTTACTTAATGGAAGTAAGTAATAGTATTCTTATTGGACTTGGAGTTATGTTCTTATTTTCTTTTGTTGCGAACACAACGTTTTCACTTTTACATGAAGCGGTTCACTCCAACTTTAACTCTAATAAAAAGTTAAACTATTATGGTGGAGTTATCTTAGCGGCATTTTTCCCTACTGGTTTTACCTTTCAAAAAATTTGTCACTTAAATCATCACCGTCAAAATAGAACTGATTATGAAATGTTTGAGGCCTATCATGAAAATGATAGTAAACCTCTTAAAGCTTTTATGCTTTACTCAATCTTAACTGGTCTTTATTGGATCTGCCCTCCTATCGGAGCACTATGGTTAATGATTCACCCCAACTCTTTATTAAATAGTGGCGTAAAAAATAATTATGAAATTGGACGCATGGGTGGAGCTGGAATGCTTCGTAACTTTGATGGACTTCCAAAATCAGAAATCACTAAGATGCGCTTAGAAATTCTAGTCTCACTTTTAATTCAAGTTTCAATTATCTTAATTTTTAATATTAGTCTATTAACATGGATTCTTTGTTATGCAGCTTTTGCTCTGAACTGGTCGACTCTTCAGTATGTTGATCATGCTTACACACCAAGAGATGTAAGACATGGTGCTTGGAACTTAAAAGTAAGTAAGTTCACTCAATATATGTTTTTAAATTATCATCACCACCTTGCACATCACCAACATCCACATGTGCCATGGCTACACCTTGCAAAGTTCGTAAACTTTGAAGAGCCAAGACCAACATTTTGGAAAATCTATGCTCGTATGTGGAAAGGTCTAGAGAAAACTGAAGTGGAAGCACCAAAAGTAGACGATCCTGATCTTGAAAGATTAATTAGTATGGAGCCTTTTTTAAGCTAATATATGTGGGTATTTAGTCTACCAAATAAAGCTCGTCTTAAAGAAATCGCAATCTGGGGAGGACTCGCAAGCATTGCCTTCCCAGCGATCTATGGACTTTGCAATCATCTTGCAAGCCTGCAAACAAATTTTTATCAAGCCTACTTTGCTTGGGAGCTAGATATTCCACTTATTCCTTGGATGATTTATCCTTATATGTCCTTGAATGCACTTTTTCTTCTAGCTGCTTTTATTCTTAAAGAGCGTGCAGTAAAAGGTTATTGTCTCTCATTAGTTATTTCTTTATTTGCAGCTGCAATAGTATTCTATTTTTTTCCAGGTGAACTGGGGTTTACTAGACCTGACTATGTTCCAGGATATAATGAAATCTTTCAAGGAATGTACGCAATTGATAAACCACATAACCTTTTTCCAAGTTTGCATGTTACTTATTCTACTTTAAGTGCCATGGCCATGATTCAACAATCTCACTCAAAGAGCTTTACACTTATTATGACGATATGGATTATTCTTATCGCCTTATCTGTAATATTAGTTCATCAACACCATATAATAGATATTGTCATGGGCTTTATTCTTGCTATCATAACCTATAAATATGTTTATCTTAAAATAGTAGAGTCGAGTGCAATTATCAAAAACTAGATCAAAAACCAAGACCCTGGCCTTATGGTTTATTAACAATAGTCGAGTTTTGTTCTGGACAACAATTGCTCTGTGCTTATTTTGCTTACCTTTCCTCTCAAAAATTGAAAAAGATTTCTCACACAAAGCTTTTTATAAAGACAACGACCCTTTTCTGGCGCGTTACTTAGATTATGAAAAGAACTTTGGCAATGATGATAAGATCGTCATTATTGCAACTCATAAATCTGATTTTTTATCAAAGACTGGCAAAGAGTCCATTAAACAAATTCATCAGTCTCTACAAAAGGTAAAAGAGGTTGTCAGTGTTCAAAGTATATATTCATATCCGCTTTTAAAAGATATTGATGATGAAATTGTTCAGAGTAATTTCTTAGATGAGGATAAGTTTGATATTATCCAAAACCCAGATGTAAATTCTTTCTTAATTACACCTGATAGTAAGAAAGTAGTATTTTATTTAACTCTCAAAAACTATCACAAAGAAAAACCGAATTACTCAATTCCAGTTGATAGTGCGAAAGAGATTCTAAAAGAGCTAAACTTAAATAATATCAAATTTGCTTTTACAGGTACCGCCTCATTAATGGATGCGGTTAAGAAGTATACAGTTCAAGACTTAAAGGTTATTTTCCCACTCATTCTTTGTGTCATTTTCTTAATAAGTTATATTCTGTTTAAAAATATAATCGTTTCAATTCTAACTCTAAGCTTAACTGTTATCACAATAATTATTACTTTAGGATTAGGCTACTTTATTGGAATTCAACTCTCTAGTACCACGGCCTTAATACCACAGATTTTACTCTCAATATGTATTCTGGATGCGATTCATATTCTTTCTTACTTTGCATTAAAGGGAACACAGACTGGTGGTGAAAAAACAAGCCTAGTTGAGACAATTCAGGTCAATATCGTTCCAACTTTTCTGACCTCACTTACGACTTCCCTAGGTTTTTTTAGCCTCTGTTTTTCTGATCTAAAACCAATACAGGATTAGGAACACTATGCTCCT
>CAJXHA010000042.1 GCA_913053615.1 uncultured Bacteriovoracaceae bacterium
TTCTCAACTGCAAAATGTTTAAGAAGAGTATTTAGAGCTGAAACTAACTCTGCTCAAGTAGTAGCTGAAATGAATGTTCCAAAAGTTGTTATCGATACTTGTTCTGAGCAATTCACTTCTCAAGAAGATCAATTAATTTGTCAAAGAGGTGCAATGGCCGGTTTAAGTACTGCTAAACTTTTCCAAGCTCTTCGTAACCAAACAACTGCTCCAGACTTCACAACTCCAGATGCAAATGTTGTTTCTAGAACAAATGATAATCACCCAGCTACTCAGTGTCGTTTAGATACTTACTATAGCGGTGCTCTTTGTTCAGTAGATGAGCTAGTTGATGTAGACCAAGCTGATGAAGCTGTTGGTGTATGTTACGCTTCTGCTGGTGATACTGTTGGTTTAAGACCAAAGTGTTGGTTCTCAGCTAAGTAATTAATACTTACAATTCTCAAATAAAAAGGCCCACAATAGTGGGCTTTTTTTATGAACTCAAATCAAACAAAAATATTTATTAATCTAATAAACGACATCCATATTGCTTTTCAACCACTTGAGCAGTTGTACTGGCAATAGGATTTGAAAAAGTAACTTTCTGAGCTACCTTATCTAATGCAAAATCAAATTGAGGGTACCCCTTTAAAACAAACTTTAAGCAATAGTCCTCTCCTTTCTCTAAGAGAAAGTAACAAGTACAAAATTCTTTGGCACGCATACGGCTTAAAAGCTTTGGAACTTTGGTGAGAGAGATTACAGAGAATTTATATTGATGAAAACCAACTCCGATAAAGACAAGAATAAAAAAACTAAGAATTAACTTTTTCATTTTTCAAGCTCCTTTATTCCTAATGACTCCATTAATAGTAGTGTGTACTTTCTTTTCTTTAACGCCTTATGAACATCTCTTGCTATTCTAACTGCTATAATTTTCTGACTTGGTATAACAAAAACTGATTGCCCCCCATGCCCTAAGAACATGACAAGGTCATCAGGAACATCTTTAAAAGGAACTCGCCCATCGTCACATTTATGATTTAACCAAATCTGTGCACCATAAGTCATATAAGAGTCTTCTAAGCATCTCTCTTTTTGATAGGGAGAAAGGTTAATTGCATAATTAATATAGTCTTCAGAGACAATTCTCTTCCCCTCATACTCACCCTTATTCATAATGAGTAGTCCTAACTTTAAGAGATCTTTTGTTTTCATATAAGCGTATGAACTACCAATAAAGGTACCACTACCATCCATTTCAAAGATGGCCTCTATGCCCATTGGATTAAAAAACCAATCCCAAGGAAAGGTACTTTGTTGCTCTTTAGGTAGAGACTTTTTTAAGACATCCATAAATACATTTGTATCCCCACTCGAATAGTAAAAGCGCTCTCCTGGGGCATGCCTTGCAGGTGTTTGCAAAACATAGCTTGCTACATCCCCAAGGGTTTTAGCATAAAGCATATTTACCACGTGAGAATTAAATGGATCCGCTTCATAGAACTCATTCCAATCAAGGCCTGAGGCCATATGTAAGAAGTGATCAACCTTGAGTTTACTATAGTGTAGCTTTTGATCCTTAGGCATTTTATCTATTTCAGTCTTATAATACTTTATTAGTGGATCACTAATTTTTAAATAACCCTTATCTTGAGCAATTCCTAGTAAGAATGAACTAATACTCTTACTCATTGACCATAATAGATGCAGGGTTTCCTCATCCCCTTTCTCATACTTATCATAAACAACTTTTCCATCATGCCATAAAACAAAAGCTTCTGTGGTCATACCTGGATCTGGCTTATGAAAGAGGAAATTCTCTAATTTTTGAAAATTATTTTGAGCGAAGACTGTAGATGATAATAAAGTATAGAATAAAAATGTTTTCATAATAAAAAAAAAGCCCTCGGTTAAGAGGGCCTGTATTAAAGATTAATGTTTAAATTATTTTTTCTTCTCTGCACCCATTTCTTTTTCAGCTTTTGGGTTAACAGCAAAAAGCTCAACTTCAAATACTAAAGTTGCGCCACCAGGAATCTTTGGAGGTGCTCCATTCTTTCCATAACCTAAGCTAGGAGGGATAACTAATTTAATTTTTCCACCCTCACCAATTAGTTGAAGACCTTCAGTCCAACCTTTAATAACTCTATTTAGAGGAAAAGTAATTTTTTGTCCTCTATCAACTGATGAGTCAAATACTTCACCATCGATTAAAGTACCGTGGTAATGAACTTCTACAGTATCAGTTTCAGAAGGCTTAGTTCCATTTCCTTCTTTAATTACTTGATAAACAAGTCCTGATTCAGTTTTCTTTGCATCTTTATTATTCTTTAAGAAATTAGCAACAAAGTCAGTCCCTTTTTTCTCTTCATTTTGAGCAACTTTATCCATTCTATTCTTAAACATTTCTTGAATTTTTGGTTGATAAATTTGTAACTCAACAGCTTCTTTCTTACCTTTAGCTGCATCAACTAAACCTTTATTTAATGCACCTAATTCTTGGTCTGTAAGTTCTAATTTTTGAAGGTTAGATCCTAACATAAATCCCATTGCATAAAATGTTTTATCTTCTTCAGTTTTTAATTTCACATTTCCTGGTCCTTTATCATTACAAGAAACAGAAAATAAAGTTAGCGCCATAAGTAAAACTAATTTTCTCATCAATCTTTTCCTTTTTAGTTTATGATTTTAGATAATTATCAAATATAAATTTTATTTTTGCAAAGATTTAAAGTAATTTCGGCCTAATAAAGAGATCAACATAAATGAACCTAAAACAGAGCTGATCATTCCCACAGGAAGCTCTGCGCCATAAAAATCAAAGTTATAAACTAAGAAATCCAAAAGCATCATTATCAATCCTCCGATCAGTGCTCCTATAGTGAATTCCTTGCGCATATCTGATTTTATAAATGGAAGTAATCTAAGGATATGTGGGAAAACAAGGCTTATAAAAGAAAAAACACCAAAGTAACAAATGACAACGCCTGTCAAATAATAGGCCACAAATAAGCTTCTTCTCTGAGTTTTTGCAACTTCTACACCAACACCCTTAGCAAATGGAATTCCAATACTAATAAGTCGTAATGAAGAAAGATTCTTATACAAGAAAATTATTAATAAAAGAAAAACACAGATAAATGGAAGCAATTCAATTGCTTGATAAAACTTAAAGCTTCCAAACCATAGGCCAGTTGGAAACTTAGTATTAGTAGCAATAAATAAAAATTGAACAACTGAGAAAATAGCACCAATAAAAAGATTAAAACCTAGTCCAATCAAAATAATAATTTTCATATCCAGTTGAGCACTTTTTAAACTAATACCTTTTAAGCATAAAAAAGTAAGGAGAAAACAAGCATTGAAAATTAAAAATGAAAAGTGAGTTAACTCTATATTTAAATTAAATAAAGTTAATAGCCCATGACTTACTAGAACTGCAAAAACCGCCATCGCATCAAAGCCTAAAGTAGAGGGACTCGCAAGGCTATTCTGAGTGGTATTTTGAGATAGACTCCCAGAGGAGGTTAGAAAAATACCTGCAAAGAATGCCAATAATAATCGAAGGGAATTAATCTCCATTAATAACCTCGATTTTATCTCGCTCTTCTCTCATATGGATAAAGTGCGAATCAAATTCTTCAATTAAGCTTTTATCATGCTCAATGATTAAGACTGTTTTATTTTCTTTTATAAGATTTTTAAAAATATTTTTAAAAACCATAACACTCTCTACATCTAAATATTGAAATGGCTCATCTAAAAAGACTGCCTCTCTATTAAGCATCAATGTACAGAAAAGCTTAACTCGCTGTTGCTCCCCACCAGAAAGATAATTAATGTTTTTTAAAAGTAGATCATCTATTTTTAGATCATACCTAAGTTCAACTTCTTTTTGACTAATAACCCCATTGCACTCTTCCAGTATTATTTGAAAAAGGTCTTGTACTTGATATTCGCTAATAGGACAAAGAGGAAATTGATCCATAAAGGCCACTGAGAAGTCTAGTATTTTGCTCTCTTTTAAACGATTAAAAAAGGTCGACTTCCCTATACCATTTCTTCCCATCAAAATATTTAACTTAGCTTGATGCAGTGTGAAGTTTAAATCAACGCTTGTAGAGTTGACGGTAAAAAAATTTTTCTGTTGAATCGATACCATATATAATCTCATTTTAAGCAAGGTGAATTATAATGAAAAGCGAAATACTTGATACTCTTGAATACGAATTAAAAAAACTTAATAGCACTGCTCATGGAAGAAGAGCATTTCTTGTAAGCCTCCCGCTAATTCTTAGCAGCTGTGCAAGCGTTGATAAAACTCGCTATCGAGAAGGCAATAATAAAGGCCAGAAAACTTCAATATCAATAAAAGATGAACAAAAGATGGCGCAAGAGTATATGCCACAGATGCTTAAAGACTATCCAATGGTTAAAGATAACGAGTCACAGCTTTATTTAAAAGAGCTAGGATCAAAGATCGTACTTGCCAATAACTTAAATAATAATCCTTATCAATATGAATTCTACTTAGTGGAATCTAAAGCAGTAAATGCTTTCGCCCTACCAGCTGGAAAAGTATTTGTGACAACTCCGCTATTGGCCATGGCCGAAACTGAAGCAGAGCTGGCCGGAGTTATTGGTCATGAAATTGGACATGTAAAAGCAAGACATACAGCTGAGAGAATTGATTATGCTAAAAAAGAACAAGGTAAGACTTGGATGTATGCCCTAGGGGGAACCCTTGGAGGGGCTGCTTTAGGTTATGGTCTAAGTAAGATTGCTTGTGCACCAAAAGATAAAGAATGTATTGAGAGAATTTCAAAGTATGGGGCCATGGCCGGTGCTGCAGGCGGACTTTTAATTCAAAAGTATGGTTTTATGGCAAACTCTCAAGAGGATGAAATGGAAGCAGATAGAATTGGTTTTCGTACCTCTGTGAGTGCTGGTTACCATAAAGACTATGTTGGCAAATTTTACTCAAAATTATTGGCAATGGAGAAAGCTCATAAGAAAAGTGAGAATCAAATGCTTGCAAGCTTAGCAGATGCTATGAGTACTCATCCTCCTAGTGAAAAGCGCGTAGACCAAATGGATAAAATGGCACGCTCTCAAACAAGTAAAGCATCTAGTACTATATCCACTAAGAAGTTTGAGCAAATAAAAAAGAAATACGTTTAAAAGTCAGTGTCTTTAAGAGCATTTAAAAATTTAATTTGCCCTAGCCCTGGGGTTAAGCAAGTATTACATGCAAAATTATATCTATTCTTACTTACCATATGAATTTCAAGAACTACTTTTGATTGGCTTAAACCAACAAGTGTATAATTATCCTGGATATATTCATTGAGTAATTTCTCTGACCAAGTGATGTAAGCAAGCTCACTCTCATAGCTCTTAATCAAATTCTCTTGTAGAAGATATTTTACAAAGCCATCTTGTAGCATAATGAGTTCTGGTAACTTATTTTCTTTTAGCTCACCTAAAAAGAATATGACTTTCTTATGCTTTAAACTTAGCTTCTTTGTCTTAGAAATATTCTCCTCTAATACTTTTATCTTTTCACCACAGTTTTTAATCAGTGGACGTAAAACTTTTAGATTATTTGTCACGACTTCAAAGGGAGTCATCCCCGCAGTTTTAATGGCCGTGAGTTGCTTAAAACCAGAGCGCTCAAAAAGGAGTTTTAACTCGCGACTATCATCATAAAAGACATGGTCTACTGAATACTCGCTAAGTAATTTTTTAGAAGTAAATATTCCACCACTTAATTCTTTGGCGCTTTTATTATTTATTGGAAAATAATTAGAATAAAAAATGATATTTTCTTTTTCTTCAAGTCCAAGATGTTTAATCAACTCAGTGATGGCCCCACTATAAAGTCCGACTTTAATATCTTTTTTAAATTCACAACTAGAAGCTTCATTAAGGAATAATGAAACAGTAAGAATAATGAGTGATAAACTTTTAATAACCAGCTTCATCAAGAGCTTCATTTGCCATTTGATCACATAATTCGTTTTGGGGATGTCCGGCATGGCCTTTAACCCATTTAAAATTAACTTTTAATTCATTATTTAATTGATCTAAGAGCTTCCATAACTCTAAATTTTCTGGCTCTTTCTTATCTGCTTTTTTCCAGCCTCTTGCCTTCCAACCTGCAACCCACTTCTCAATGCCATCAACTACATAGCGAGAGTCAGTGTATAAATAAAAAGTACCTGATTTTTTTGAGTCTTTTAAAAATTTAAGTGCTTCAATTGCTCCAGCTAATTCCATGCGATTATTGGTGGTCTTGGCCGCAACATCTTGATCCTTAGCAATAACTTCCCCACTTATATCCTGAACAATATAGGCCCAAGCTCCAGGTCCTGGATTTCCACGACATGCACCATCAGAAAATAAAGCTAGATCTTCTTGATTTTTAATTTCACTGGGCAAGCTAAGTTCTGAGCTTGAAGATGTTTTTTCTTCAATAAAGCTATCTGCAGCCATATGCAAAGCATCAAAATGAGCATCTAACGCAGGATCACTCAGGCTCTTTTTAAGACTATTTATTTTTCTTTTTAATGATTTCTTAGTTTCCATTCTAAAGTTTCTATCTAATTAAATTAACATTGAAAACATCAGAAAATTACTAGGTGCAACATAAAGTCTGAGCTTTTCAAAAGACTAGCATTCGAGTATTCTTATCCGCTATTGAGGTGACCTATGAACTATAGCATTAAAGTGTATAAACAATACTTTAATTTTGCATCATCACATTTTTTACTTTTTGATGATGGAACAAGAGAACCATTACATGGTCATAATTATCGCGTCATGATTAAAGGTGAAGCACCTAAGCTTTCACATGATTTGGTTTTCGACTTTCTTGATATTAAACCAATTGTTAGAGAAGTTTGTGATAGTCTTGATCACAAATTACTTTTACCTAAGGATAATGAACGCCTTAAGATACATGAAGATGGAAATAATTATTTAATCAAAACTGAAGATGACTCTCACTTTAGTTTTCCTAAGAGTGATGTTCTTTTATTACCGATTCACAATACAAGTGCCGAAAGACTCGCTATCTATATCAATGAAAGAGTTAGAGTTTTAACTCAAGAAAGATTTAATTTTAAGTTTGATCAATTTGAAGTTGAAGTTGAAGAGACTCCTGGTCAGTCAGCTGTTTATATTCATAAGGAAGATTTATGATTTTTCACCCGTTAGAATTTGGAAAGTCCGTAGAAGAAAATGACATTGAAGCTTATAAGAGTGATACCTCAGGAGAGAAGTATATTTATCTTCTCGGTGGTACACATGGTGATGAAGTTGAAGGTGTTTATGTCTTAAAGCAATTATTTGATTGGTTAAAGTCTGATCATCAATTACCAGAGTTACCTATTATTACTGTTCCGATTTTAAATCCTGATGGATACCGTGCAGGTTCTCGAGTGAACTCACACGCAGTTGATCTAAATAGAAACTATCCAACTGAAAACTGGACTAGTGAAGCAAGAAAAAAGAAATACAATCCAGGTCCAAGTGCACTAAGTGAGCCTGAAAATAAGTTTTTAATTAAGCTATTTGATAAGTTTCCTCCTTCATTTGTACTAAGTTTTCACTCTTGGAAGCCACTTCTTAACTACAATGGTGACTGTGCAGATATTGCTGAGTACTTATCAAGCTATAACGACTATGAAGCAGTACCAGATATTGGCTACCCGACTCCAGGATCACTTGGAAGTTTTGTGCCGGAAAAATATGATGGAAGTGTTTTAACTTTTGAATGTCCTGTTTTAAATGATGATCTTTCATTAAAAGATATCTGGGAGCATAATAAAGATGCACTTCAAAATCTTATCAAGAGTGATCTATTAAAAAAGAAAATTTCTTAGATGAAGATATTTAAAGTTCTTTTACAGGTTTATTCTTTTTTTATTATTGTTGCGGCTTTTTCAATCTTCATCTTACCGATTAGCATGATTGCTCTGCCTTTACATATTAATACTAGAATTAAAATTGTAAGCCCTGGTTGGGGAATGTTTGCAAAAGTCATTATGAAGTTGGGAATTTTTGCAAAGATAACTAAAATTGATGAAAGAGATGAAGAGATGCGAAAAATGCGACAACCACCAGGTTTGCATATTGCTAATCATCAATCTTTTATGGATATTCCCCTAGTACTTTGTTCATTTCAAATTCCACCTATTATGAAAAAAGAAGTTCTCTATATTCCCATCTTTGGTCTTTGTGGATATGCTTCTGGAGCGATGATTGTAGATCGTAGTAAGAGAGACTCTCGCCGTAGAGTTTTTGAGCAATCAAAGAATCGCCTTTTAAATGAATTTAAATCCTTACAATATTACCCGGAAGGCACTCGCCAGCGAGGGAATAATGAACCAAAAACTTTTAGAGAAATTAAAACTCCCTTAATGAAGTTTGCCTATGAAGCTGATATCCCCGTTTTTCCAACAAGTATTTATGGAACTAAGAAAATTTTAAGTGCTAAGACGGGGATGATTCGCCATGGTCAGAGCATTGGGATTAAACATCATAGAGCTGTATATCCAGGAGACTTTGAATCATGTGAGGCCTTTATGGAAGCTGCATGGAATAAAGTCCTAGAGGGCTATTACGAATTAAAAGAAAAGATAAACTGAGATTTTATTTTTTCATTTTCTATATTTGCCAACCCTAATAATTCATTTTTTTCATTATAAAGCCAGTACTTCTTAGTTGCATCAAACTTATAATCAAATTGAGTTAATGAAAGTTGTACTCCATTTACAAAATGAGCTGCTAACTTATCATTAAGAGTATATTTTTGTGCCGGATAGGCCTCATCAGGTGTCATTCCTAGATCTTTACTAAAAGACTCTTTACCAGGCAGGCCTTTATAAGGAATCGAATTATGAATGTTCATATCCCCTATACTTTCACGAACTAAAGAAACAAGTGTTCCTAAGGTCCCTAGGTATTGAGCACAGTCACTAAAGAGAGTTCGAATATAGGTTCCTGAGCTAACTTCAAAACGAATTGAAAGATAAGGAAATGCATACTTAACCACTTCTATCTTGTGAACAAAGCGCTCTTTTTTCGCTTTTTTGATTTCAACACCTTCCCTTGCATACTCATATAGCTTTTTTCCCTCGTACTTTGCAGCTGAAAACTTATGAGGTGCTTGCCAATAAGTTCCTAAGAATTTCTCTTCTAATTGAGATTGAATAAAGTCTTTTGAAAACTGGGGAATTTCTTTATTAAAATAATCTGAATCATCTGTTTGGGTACAGATTCCAGTCATATCACCTGTATCGTAATCAACTCCTAGCTTACCGATAGCAAGATAAGTTTTAGTCAGGTCATCATGAATAAGGTTATTAAGCTTTTGGGCACCACTGACACCAATTAAGAGAACACCGCACGCAAATGGATCAAGAGTTCCAAAGTGTCCGATTTTTCCTAAATCTTTTTTAGGAATATTGCGCTTAAACTCGCGAATAATATCATAAGAGCTCATTCGAGCAGGTTTAAAACAATTAAATATTAGTGGTTCCATAGGAAGTTATTTATTGCGCTCTTGATCTAAGAGATCTTGAATACGCTGTTCATCTTCAAATTGAGAATCATAGACAAAAGTTAAGTCTGGTGTATGCCTTACATTTAAATTCTTTGCTAGCATACTTCTTAGTTTACCACGCATCCCATCGACAGCATTCTTAACGTCTCCACGCTTAGTACTATCAAAAGTATCCCAGTAGACAGTTGCTTGAGAGTAGTCTTGGTTGAGTTCAACTCGAGTAATACTCATCATAATTAATCTTGGATCATTGAGACTAGTGCGCAAGAGCACACTAATCTCATCTTTTATTTTATCTTCAAATATAGTTTTTGAATGTGATCCACTCGTCTTTCTGGCCATTATAAAATTTCCCCAGAGCTTTCTAGCTTACGAGCTTTTTCCTCTAAGATATAAGCTTCAATTAAATCATTTGCTTTAATATCATTAAAGTTTTCAAGTGCCATACCACACTCATATCCGTTCTTAACTTCTTTCACTTCATCTTTAAAGCGCTTTAAAGTACTTAGTTTACCATCGTAAATGATCTTTCCTTCACGAAGTAATCTAATATTACACCCTCTTTCAATCTTCCCATCAATAACTGCAGAACCAGCAATAGTTCCCACTTTTGGAATTGAGAATGTATCTCTAACTTCAGCACGTCCAATGTATTTTTCAACAGACTCTGGAGTTAACATACCCTCTAAAGCAAGAGTGATATCATTTATTAATTCATAAATAATAGTATATGTTCTAATTTCAACACCCTTCTCTTCAGAAAGACGACGAGCACTTGTTACAGGTCTCATGTTAAAACCAATAATGAATCCATTAGCATTTGATGCCATCGATACATCATTATCAGAGATAGCACCAACACCACCTTGAATTATATTTACACCAACTTCATCATTACCAAGAGACTCAACTGCATTCTTAATTGCTTCGTAAGAACCTTGAACATCGGCACGAATAATAAGGTTAAGAATTCTCTTCTCAGATACATCTTCCGGAGCTTGTGCAAAGAAATCTTCCAGCGAGTTAACTTCAACTTTCTCAACATTTTCAAGTTTCTTTCTTTCAGCAACTCTATTCTCAACAACTTTCTTCGCTTCTCTTTCGTTTTTAACAACATTAAGAGCTTCACCAGGAGCTGGGACACCATTTAAACCAAGAATCTGAACAGGAATAGAAGGACCTGCTTGATCTAGGTTATTTCCAAGGTGATCCATTAAGCTTCTCGCACGTCCATAATACTCATCACAAACGATTGCATCACCTTTTTTAAGTGTTCCTTTTTGAACAAGAACTGTTGCTACCGGACCACGTCCTGTCTCAACTTTTGATTCAATAATCACACCTTCTGCTCTACCTTTAGGAGACTCTCTTAGCTCCATCATTTCAGCTTGCAGTTTAATATTTTCTAAAAGGTCATCAACACCGTCACCATTAAGAGCAGATACTGGACAATACATTGTCTCCCCACCCCAATCTTCTGGAACAAGTTCAAACTCAGTTAGTTCTTGTTTAACTTTTTCAGGGTTTGCTCCCTCTTTATCCATTTTATTTACGGCAACAATAATCGGACAACCTGCATTCTTAGCATAGTTGATTGACTCTTTAGTCTGAGGCATAACACCATCATCTGCAGCGACTACGAGAACCACAATATCAGTAACATTAGCACCACGTTGTCTCATATTTCCAAAAGCCGCGTGACCTGGAGTATCTAAGAAAGTAAGTGTCGCATCATCAACTTTTACTGAGTAAGAACCAATATGCTGAGTGATACCTCCGGCTTCGCCATCAGTTACTTTAGACTTTCTAATATGGTCAAGAAGCGTTGTCTTACCATGGTCAACGTGACCCATAATCGTAATAATTGGATTTCTTAGTGGAAGGTTTGATTTATCAACTTTCTTCTCATCACTAAGAACTTTATTCTCATCAAACTTAACATCTTCAACTCTATAGTCATAAAGCTCTGAGATTTCAGTTGCTAATTGGAAACCAATATAATCATCTTCTTTTAATAGTAGGTTAATTTGAAGAACTTTATTTTTAAGATCTTTAAACTTAACACTTAATTTACCAGCAAGATCTAAAGCTGTAACTGCACCGTGAATTTGAACAACTCTTTTAGAGTCTTTCACTTCTGTAATTTCAGTCTTCTTAGTTTCACCAGTATAAATCTTCTTACGCTTTACCGGAGTATAAACTTGACGACCAATAATATTAGTCGCGAGTTTCATCTCCTCTTCGGCACGAAGATTAGTTAAGTCTTTAGTTTTTCCAACAGCACCTTTCTTATTAACGATAGCTGCAAGATTTCCCATTCTCTTTTTAGAGTTCTTATCTTTATCATCGTCATCTAGATTTGGAGCATCTGCTTCAGTAAATTTCTTAGGCTCTCTAGAGGCAGCATCTTTTGACTCTTCTTTATCGTTCTCAGACTCTTCAGGAACATAAACAGGAGTAAATGTATGCATTTTCTCTTGAAAAACATCATCAGATTTTTCTTCTTTCTTTGGAGCGGCCTCTGACTTCTCAGTTGGCTCTTCAGAACTCTTAGCTGCAACTTCCTCTTTAGGCTCTTCAGTTTGAGTCGGCTTCTTAGCAACTTTCTTCTTAGCAACTTTTTTCTTAATAACTACGGTCTTAGTACTTTTCTCATCCGGCTTTGCTTCAACAGCTTCTTCATCACCTGAGTCTTGTACTTCACCAGAAGTTTTCGCAACCTTTTTAACGACTTTTTTCTTCGTTACTTTCTTCTTAGCTGCTTTCTTCTTCGTTACTTTCTTTTTTGCCGTTTTAGTTTCATCTGCTGCAGGCTTGTACAGTAGAATGGCCTTTTCGACCTCATCATCTGATAAACTCACCATATGATTTCTGACTTCATAGCCTTCTGACTTCAACTTCTCAACTAAATCAATTGCACCGACACCTAATTCATTGGCCAATTCGTATACTTTTTTAGGCATTCTTACTCCAGTTTATTATTTTCTATTACTTATTTTAATTTAAATGCTGCTAACTCTTCTCTTAGTCTTCTTTCAGCTTCAGAGAATTTATCAGAATCAGCATCACCATCAGCGCTAGATCCTTCAGAACTTTCGCTATTGATTAATCCCATTCTTGCACTTGGAACAGCTGAAGCAGAAATGATATCTTCCTCTTCCTCTGGTTCATTTTCAATTTCTGTATTTTCAATTGCAGCAGTTGCAGCAGCGATTAATTTCTTTGCATCATCTTCAGCAACATCTAAGTACTTTGCAATATCACTTGGCTCAGAAGCACTTAAGTCAATAATCGACATTACACCTGACTGAATAAGTACTTGCGCATATGCTTCTGTGATCTCATCTAATTGAACAAGGTTAATGGCAGCGTTCTTAATTCTATCTTGTAACTTATTCTTAGAAATAATATTTACTTTCCATCCTGATAACATGGCTGCAAGTCTTACGTTTTGTCCACGACGTCCGATCGCAAGAGATAATTGATCTTCTTCAACGATAACATCAATAATTTTTTCTTCAGAGTTAAGGTTGATTGAAGTGATATCAGCCGGCGCTAATGCATTTTTAACAAAGACATCAACTTCATCGTGCCATTTAACGATATCAATTTTTTCACCCTGTAATTCATTTACAATATTTTGAACTCTTGAACCTTTCATACCAACACATGCTCCAACTGGATCAATGTCACGATCTTGAGTCCATACAGCGATTTTTGCTCTATGTCCTGGCTCACGAGCTGCTGCTTTGATTTCAATTGTTCCGTCTTGAATTTCTGGAACTTCAATTTCAAATAATTTAACTAAGAATAATGGAGAAGTTCTCGTCAAACGAATTTCTGGACCTCTATTAGTCATAACAACTTCTGAGAGATAAGCTTGAACTCTATCCCCTGGATTAAAAGTCTCACCGTAGATGATTTCTTTACGAGCTAAGATAGCATCAGCTTTTCCAAGATCAACAATAACGTTTCCTCTTTCATATCTTCTTACGATACCTGTAACGAGCTCACCTTCACGGTGCTTAAATTCACTAAATAGAATTTCTCTTTCAGCATCTCTTACTTTTTGAAAAATAATTTGCTTCGCTGTTTGAATATCAACACGGCTAAAACGTGGATCATCAATTTTTATCCCTAATTGATCACCAATCTCTGCATCTTCGTCTAATTCTTTAGCGTCATCCATATTAATTTCAACAATTGGATCTTTTACAGCATCAACGACGTTCTTATATTGAAAAATCTCAATCTCACCGTCATCAGCATTATAACGAGCCTCGAACTCACCTTGGATACCAAATTTCTTTCTCGCAGTTACTAAGAATGCTTGCTCGATAGCACCAACAACTACTTCTCTCTTGATTCCTCTGTCTTTACCAAGTTGTTCAATTACTTTACCTAATTCTGAAAAATTCACCTTCTAAACTCCTTCAAATGTATCAGGATCTAAATTTGCTTTAGCAATATCTTCAAAAGCAATTTCCATTTCCCCATCATCGTTACTTATTTTTAATTTATCGTTATTAAATTCTTCCAGTACTCCACCAAGTGTTTTCTTGCTATTGTACTTCTTTGCCTGTCCAGGCTTTAGTCTTACTTGAATATTCTCATTTAAAGCAGCATCAAAATGCTCTTTCGTTTTTAAATTGCGATACACTCCAGGGGATGAGACTTCTAAGACAAAATCATCCGGTATCCAATCTGCTTCCTCTACAAATGGTGTAAAGGCCCTATCAACTTCAACACAATCTTCAATAACAGCGTTCTTAGTTTCTTTATTACATACATAGACTCTAAGAGTTTTCGATCCCTTTACATACTCCATATCATAGAGCTCAAGGTTTTCTGTAGTAGCAATAACCTCATTGGTTAAATCATAAAGCTTTGATTCTAATTGCGATAAATCACTCTTAATTAACATTATTTACATGCCCATAAAAAAAAGGGGTGGAAAACAAGCTCCACCCCACTAAAAATAACAACTGTAACAGATTGAATTCATATCAAATTGAAATCAAAAAGGCAATACTTATTCTCCTTGATAAAGCATTTCTAACGCGTCGCTACCATCTGAGTAAAACTTTTTAATATAGCGAGTGCGCTCAAAACCAAGTTCTTCATATACTTTTATGGCAGTAAAGTTCATCGTCGACACTTCCAGAAAAATCTTCAACCCCTGCCCCATTGGGCGTTTAAAAACATCGCTTTCTTGAGCAGCTTTAATTAACTGGGATGCCATCCCCTCTCCTCTTTTAAGAGGATGAGTAACCACCTTTAAAAGATGCAATGAGTTATCTGCATAATTTCCCAAAAATAAAGCAAAAGAATAAACCTCTTGTCCCTCAGCGTTATATAACAAGTAAGCATCTTTACTATTATTAGTAAGAAAATCAATCCATTGATTATCATTCCAAAAGTAATTTAGAAACTTCTGGTCGAGTTCGATAATCTTATGAATTATTTCTTGCGAAATACTAGAGAGCTTTTGCATATCCTATTCTTTGTCAGTGCTTTCTTGTTTCTTAGTCGATGCTTCTGATTTTTTTTGCACATCATTTTTAAGGTTTCGACTAATTTCAAATTGAGTATGGGTAATTTGATTGGTAATTGAGTGCGAGAGGGAATTTAAACTCTTTAGTATATTTTTTCTCTCACTCTTACTAAGCTCTCTTTGAGAATCAAGTACATTTCGCGAACGATAAAAAACTTCTACCATCAACGCCATTTCTAAAGCCTCACTTAGGGTGTCTCCTTCAAAATTTTCCAAAGAGCAATTTCTTGTTTTGGCCGAAAGGTACATGGCTTTTTTAAGCTCAGAAGTTACAGATACTGATTGCTCTCGGGAATAAAGTGCAATCTTTAAAAACTTTAAAAACTCATTTAAATATACTTTTGTCTTTTCAGTATTCTCATACTTTTTAAGATAATCTTTATTAAGTGTGCGCTTATCAAACTTTCGTACAATGAGGTCAAAGTATTCTGAAACAAATGCTCCAGGGTACATACAGTCAAATTCACTCATTGCCTTTTGGACTCGTTCTAGATCTGTTAGTGAAAACACTTGATCTTTAATCATAAAGATTAAAGTGTCTTCAATGAGCACATTAGATGCAGCACTCTGTTTAGAATCTTTGGCATTTAAAGAATTGGCAAAAAAAAGTCCTCCATAAAGGAGGACCCATATCATAGCTTTCATTTACTTAGTTTATTAGACTGGAGAGCTGATTTCAACATTTGCGATCACTTTTTTACCCATTGGATCGTCTTCTTTATGAAATCTTGCATTAACGCGAGGGTTAAATGTATATCCGTCTTTGCCACGAATGATATACTTTCTTGAACCACCTTTAGGCTCAATAAGCTTTCTTAATCTAGAAATACTTGTATAGATTAACTTATCGTGAATAAGTGGATTGTATTCATCTTTCCAAATCGACTTTGCCAGATCTTCTTTATTAAAGTGACTTCCTGGGTTCTTTGCCAATAAGAATAAAATTTCAAGTAGAACAAAACGGTGCTTAAAGTCAATCATACCTAATGACTTCTCGTGGATAACGCGATTATGACGATCAAGGTATAAATCAACACTCGAATCATTCACGTCTTCAACTTGGTCAGTTACTAACCCTCTAAGTCTCTTGTACTGAGAGTTAATAGTATTAAGAGCAAGTTTAAAATACATTAGTGAAGAGTTGAACTCACCCATTTGCTTATATGTAATCCCTTTACCTAAGAGAATATAACCATAGAGATTCCAACAGTTCTTTTGTTGTAATAATTGAATCCCTTTATCAAAGTGATCAAGAGCTTCGTTATAATTTCCAAGGTCTTTATAAAGGTTTCCATACAATAAGTGCATGCTGCCTTTTAAATAACCTTTCTTTAAAATTTCTAATAGCTCACTTAGTTGAGTAAGGAAATTTAAAGCTTCCTTATATCTTTGTAAGTGATAACAAGCTTTAGCTGTTGAATATAATGATTTTGCCAATAGCTCTGGCTCATTTTCTTGTTGAGCTTTTAGGTGACTTAGCTTGAAATTTTCTAAGGCTTTTTCAAACTCTCCTTTATATGTGAAAACCATTCCCACATTAAAGAAGTATTCTGCGTTTAAAGAACCTAAGTCTGTTGAAAACTTATCCACTAACTCTTCAGCCAGTGCAATAAACTTCTCAGCCTCAACTTCTTTTTCACTTTCAGAGTAGATACGAATTAGAAATCCATAACACTTGAACATTGCAAATGAGTCTTTTGGATAAACTGTCTTATCCAAAGCTCTTAAGAAGTAATCTTCAGCTGTTTCAAGATCTGCTTTATCGTAATAAACTTTACCTAAGCGATAATAACCTTGACCGATAATTCTCTCTCTATCAGATTCGAGATCAACAAACTTTTCGTCGTGATCTTCTACTAGAGAGCTCTTGGCCATGTAACGCTCTTGCAGCTCTTCTCTAAGTTCTTTTTCATTATAGTTTTCTATATTCATAAAACACCCATTTTGAGTTAACGCCAGAAAACTTACAATAACTTTCTTCACTTGTAAAATCGCCATTCATATAAAAATCATATACTTGCCATGCTGTACCAGCGGATTCTAAAAGTCATTCTTACATTGATGACATAAAGTTTTATACAAAAGCTTAGAAATATTAATTATTTAGCCCACTTTTTATATGAGCTTTCCATCAAAGTGCCTTTTAAAAACTCATAAAAAATGACAGGTAAAAATTATATTATTTTTAGGCCATCTTGCGCTCTAACTAATTGATAAACCGTTAATTTATTGATAACTAAAAGAACACTTTTTTACTTAAAATAGGAAGAATAATGGCGAAAATCGATCTTGATACCCTAAGACACTCTACAGCTCACCTAATGGCCCAGGCCATTCAAGAGCTTTATCCAAATGATATTGTTAAATTAGGCATCGGTCCCACCATAGAAAATGGTTTCTATTATGACATTGATATGGAGAAAAGAATTCACGATGAAGACCTAAAGTCTATCGAAGATAAGATGAAGGAAATCATTAAGCGTG
>CAJXHA010000043.1 GCA_913053615.1 uncultured Bacteriovoracaceae bacterium
TTTTGATAAAGACGATGCTACTAATTATGCAAAGGAATTAAAAAAGAAAGGCTATGAGATTTATATTCGTGATGTTTATGCATACTCGACCTTAAATCAATGGATCTTTAATGATAATATTTTGTCATCATTCTTTCACTTTGAAAGAGATGAGTTAGCTGCATTAATTTTTCACGAACTTTATCACACTGTTTTCTTTGCTCCTGATGAAGTTGAATTTAATGAAAACCTTGCACAGTTTTTCTCTCGTAAATTAGTTGAGGTATACTTTAAGCGCAAGAGTGAAGAAACAATACAAATAGAAGCAGCTAGAAAAAAGGATACACTCTTGTATCAAAGCCTCGCAGGTCATGCCAAAAAGCTGAACGAAGTTTATAAGAGTTTAAAAGACAATTATCAAGAGGCGAGAGAGAATTATGTATTAGAGACTATGCGTCCAGATTTAAAAGCAATTTGTGAAAAGAATAAAATTGAAAAGTGTTGGCCTTTAGAAACAAAGTGGAATAACGCAAAGTTTGTTTCATTTATAACTTATGAGTCAAAACAAGATAAGATAAAAGAATTCTATACCGATAAGAACTTTAATTTAAAAAGCTTTTATCAATTTATTAAAAAAAGATATAAGAAATATAAGAAGAAAAGCAGAGAAGAAAGCTTTCAGGCTTTTTTTTTTAAAGGATAATTACTAATGGCACAGATATTATTTATTGATCCAATTGAGAAGTTAAATATAAAAAAAGACTCAACTCTAATGGTCGCGTTATCATTTAAAAGCTTAAATGAAGAAGTTTATCTTCTTTTTGAAAAAGACTTTTATGTTAATAATGCTCAAATTACTAAACTTGAAGTATATGACTTTAGAGGAGAACTCGCTGATGATGGTTATTATCTCAAATCATTTGAACTCAAAGAGTCTAAGAGCTATGAACTATCTAAGAAGGATACCATTCATATGCGTATTGATCCTCCCTATGATATGCGTTACCAAAGGTATCTGTGGATGTTGGATTATATTGAAAAGAGCTGTGGGGCCAAAGTTAGTAATAATCCACTCGCTATCATGAAGCATAATGAGAAAATCGAAGCATTTAAACTTGAAAACTCTGTAGACTCCTTTGTGGGTGCTTCACTAATGGGATTTAAGCATTATACAGAAAAACTAAAGAGCCTTGGCTATGATGAAGTTGTTCTTAAGCCAATGGATCTATACTCTGGAATTGGTGTTATCAAAGAAAAGATTGATGATAGTTTGGATGCAAAATTTTTACAGCATGTTGAAAAGTTTCATGGGGCAATTGTCGCTCAACCTTTTTTAAAAGAAGTTTATGCTGGTGAGTTTCGAGCTGTTTATTTTGATGGTAAAGAGGTAGGGACTATCATTAAAAAACCAAATCCCGGAGAATTCCTCACTAATATTGCACAAGGTGCAAAGTATGAGAAAGTTGATCTTCCACCAAAAGCACAAGCAGAATGTGATCAAGTTGCTCAACAATTACTTGCAGATGGAGTAAGAATAATTGCTTTTGATATCCTAGGAGACGTGATTACAGAAATAAATGTAACCTGTCCTGGGCTCTTTGTAGAGGTAAGTTACGCTAATAAGAAGAATCTTGCTCTCTTATATGCAAAGTGCTTTGCTAATTAGGAAAAATATTCCGAAACAACACTGAGAAATAGAAAACTTTGATTCAAAACCTTGATTTTCCGATAAAAAATTGAGGTATACGTGAATAAGAAAACTTTATCTAAGAAAATTAACCTTTTTATTTTTCTCACTTTCTGTGTTTTTGGTTTTGTATTTGTAAGTTTTCAGATTCATCACTACCTAGATATTCGTTCTTATTATTTAACGAAAGTACAGAAAATCACACAATCTATTTCTGATTCCTTTCACTTCTACTATCACAATGTGCAAAATATAGCTCTGCACGAATCTGTGATTCAGGGTAATTACCGTGAAAGTTCTCGCTACTTTGACTCTCTTATTGCTCTCTATCCAGACTATGAATACATCATTCTTACGGATAAGGATGGGAAAGTAATTACTATGAATTCTATTGGTAATGATGGCAAAAAATTACCTTATAGAGCTCTAAGAAAAACAGATCTCTCTGAAATGTCTTGGTTTAAGTCTTTGAAGTCTAATGAAGCATCTAATAATATTAGAAAGGGGATCTTTGGAACTCATTTTGAGTCATTAAAAGAAAGTGAATTTGCAAAAGAACATATTGAAAAGTCAGTTTATGGAAATCACTTTTCTACTTCTGTTATCGATGATGCGGGAGAGGTAACAGGTTATATTACGACCTTTGTAAATAATAATTGGATTGAGGCAAAAGTGGATTTAGTTGATAATGTTAACTCCTTTATGCACAAAGACCTTTATGTTATTAATGGTGAGAATCAAATCTTAGGCTTTGTTCCTAAGGAGAATATACTTAGTGAACTTCCATTTGAATTAAAAACATCAAATCTTACTCAGAATCTTTTTGCTGGAGATATTATAGGTGTTTTTAAAGGTGTGGAGACTTTTTATCAATCCCCATTATTTATTAGTTCTGAATTTAAACATAATAATTTTCTAGATCAACTGCAGTGGAAATTAATCTTAAAGATTAATAAGCTCGAGTTCTTTAAGGACTTTCTTTTTAAGTTTGCTGGTTTTTTTATTTTATTTGGAATTTGGACTCTCTTTGTTAAGCAATTAGAGTTTTCATTTAGAAAGGTGATCGGCCAAATAGATGACATGAAAGATACTGAGGACCTTGAAAAAGTTGCTTTTTATCGCAAGTTCTACTCAAAGTCATTTGACTCTTTTAAGGCCAATGTGGCAAGGCTTGTAGGAGAGCTAGAAGAAAGTAAATTAGAAGTAAAGGAGCTTGCTCCTTATAGGCCATTAGATATTGAAGATCCTTATGAGAAATATAGTGATACCGCATCCAATCTTCTAAAGACTAAAGAGGCCTTTTTAAAGTACGAAGTTTATACTGATAATGAGTCTTTCTTTGCTAAGGAATTAGACTCCTATATGAAGCGTACGCTTGAAGATCTAGGTAATACTTCACAGGAAATTGCTAATTTAAAGCGTGAAGTACTTAACTTACAAGTAAAGCATGATATCAGTGATGCATCTTCGCAATCAATGGACTTGGCTATTTCACGAGTTGAGATGTTACTCTCTGATATTAGTAGAGGACTTGATAATGTTAGTCATCGCAATAATGAATCACGCTCCAAAAAGTCTGCTGGATGGGCGGAGTTTAAAAACTTTGTCTATGATCATTTATTAACTCAAGTGAATAAGTTTCAAAACTTAAGTGAAGATCAGGCGTTCTTTATGAATAATATCAAGGTTTATAATTCAATTAATCAAGAGAAGCATATGGAAAAGTCACAAGAAATCGATGAGCTTAAAAAAGAGATTAGTTCTTTAAAGAAAACGCTAAGGGAACTTTCGGAATTATTAGAAAAAGAAAACCTCAGCCAAGATGACCTGACTGAGGATGCTGCTTAATATTTTTTTAATTTAAATCTTGCGTATAATCTGTCGCTACTTCCATTGTCATATGCCAACAAGAAGCATCTCTTACCGTGTAGGTTGGACAATAGAATTGATTATTTCCATTCACAGACTGACAAGCACTATCTGATTTAACTTGATCGACTTGTACCGTTGTCCCATAAGGTGAAAAGTTTCTACTAGAACCATAATCAATAACACTTGTATATTGACCAACTGCTACTGGAGCATTCGATGCTGGTGAACCATTTCCTATATAGCGATAAGCATAAGGAGAACCAAGATAAAAACCACTTAAACAATTATTGGTATTATTTGGATCTGGGTTATCACACTTAATATCTCTTAGAGCAACTCTAAAACTTAATTTGGTATACTTATAAGCATCAGATGCTTGACCTAGAGCTCGGTCATAACAATAACGATCACCTGACATTGGAGCTGGTTGAGGATTAATTAAAAACCTTACTTTAAGCCTAGTATCAGAAGAAAATAAAATATTTGCTTCCTGAGGAGTGATATTCGTTTCCATTGCTAAGCTATCTGCATAATTATCAGGTACCCAACTCTTATGACCAGAAAGAAGGAGATCAAATTGGTGAACAGGATAGTTTGAACTTCCTGTTGAACCATTGGTTCCTGTTGTTCCCGTGGTACCGGTTGTCCCTGTGGTTCCCGTCGTGCCAGTTGTTCCAGTCGTTCCAGTGGTAGAGCCATTGCCTCCGGTAGTATTTGAAACACTACCATCGTCACTTGAAGTAGAGGTTCCAGCTGGTGGATTCTCAAAACAAGAGCTCAGAGTAAAGACTAAAGTAAATAAAATAAACTTCTTCATAATTAACTCACTTTTATTTCTCAAATTCTTATCGGTCATCATAAATAAAACTTGAGTAAGTTTGTTTTATTTACGTATCTGTTTGAAATTACAGGTATTTGGGAGGCGTTTAAGACTATTTATGCTCCACTATTGCATTTGAGAATTAATTCTTGATAAGATAAGGCTATGAATCGTGAAGAAATCAATTCTCACATTAATTTAGTCACTCCAAACCTTATTAGGTTTGCTAAATCTGTTACTCCAAATCGTAATGAAGCGATAGATTTAATTAGCGATGCACTTTCTGTTTATTTAATTAAGTCTGCTGATGACTTACTTATTCTAGAAGGTGGATTGGCCGGACGTGATGCATCTTTTTTAAGAAAAGAGATTCTCCACAGTATTTTAAAGGAAATTTATAAATTAGGATTAAAGAATACAGAGCAGTATCAACACTCGATTCAAGACCATGGTGCTTTTAAGAGCTTCTATGCACTTGATTTGCGTATGAGAACTTATCTTTTTTTAGAAAATAAAATGGGATTTTCGCAAAAAGATCTACAAAAGTTCTTTGGGCTAAAGACTCATGAACTAACAGAGATTAAATTCAATGCTAAGAAGCTTATCCTTAAAGATTATCAAGATGTGAGAGAGGTGTATCAATGAATATAACTTATGCTCATATTAATGCTTATATTAAAGGAACAACTTCAAAGGCCATAAATGACTTAATTGAGTCTGAGATTGATCAAGACCCCAAGCTCTTAGAGTTAGTTAATCGCAAGAAAGAAGAATTGATTTTAATGGATTCAATTATTCCTCAAATAGAAGTAACAGATAGAGAGGTTGAACAAGTTCGTAAAGATCTTGAGTTAATTTCTGAAGAGATCATTGAGGAAGATAAGAAACCTATTTTAGAAAGAGTTGCTAAGTTCTTAGATACAACTATTATTGAGTTCTAGAGTTTAACGTCAAAGAATAATAAACATGAAATTCACCATTGCGAACAATCACTTTTGGTGGGTTTGGCAATTTGTTCATATCTTTCAGAACATCTAGAAAAAATTCTTGCAGCTTTTTCTCTTCGCTCCACTTAATAACGCTAATTTTTACCACATCACCATTTTGATCATATGTTACTCGACCAGTAAGAGTTTGCTCTTTTTCTGTCATTGGAAATTTTAGGTGCGGGTTAGTAATAGAGAACTCATTAAGCTCATTATAAAAGCTATTAATATAATTAAGTGCAGTACGCTTTCTAAAACTATAAAAAACTAATTCATACTTATTTAACTCGTCTTCAGGCACGCCTTTAGGAACATCTAATTTAACTAAGACATTTGACTTACCAAGTGCCTTTTCAAATTCACCAGCATTTTGAGATTGAGGAGTTGAGCGTAAAAAGTTTTTTACTGAGCGCTTATTAAGACTCAAACTTTTAATGGCTTTTTCAGGGAGAACTCCTGGGCGCTTTTGTGGTTTTTGAATGGGTTTTTTTAAGCTTTGCTCTTTAGGTCTTAAATCAGAAAAACTTATTATGCTGGCATCACCTTTAGGAGTTTGCTTTTTCTGTGCATTATTTTTGGTATCAATTTCAGTTGGAACGTAAATGGTATCTCTTAAATTAGGATCTTTCTTTCCAACAGTTCGAATAGATTTAATTTTTAAAGGAGTTTGTTTTTGTGCAATCTCTAATTCTTTTAATTGAGGGTAAAAACCACCAGCGACAATCAAATGGATTATGCCACTTATGATAAGAAAATGAATAAACTTTAACCTCAAAATTTTTCTCTCCTTTAAGAAAAATACCAGTATATTTTACTTCACGACAAGTAAGAATAGGGGATTGTGGACAGAATTTGTAAAATATTCAGTAAGATATCTGCTATATATTAAATTAAGGTGACTTAAGTGCTTGAAATTCCATCGGCAGATATTCCCATCCTTGACGAATGTCTTACAGTATTGAGAAAATTCCTATGGGAGTATTCTGCTCTCTAATGAAGGATTATCAGAGGTTATCCATGAAGGGAAAACAAATTTTATCGAAACAAACTATTGTCTTTGCACTAAGCTCAATTCTACTTTTTTCAGTTCCATTCTTTGTGAACGAAAGTCTTAATTCAAAGATTAAAAATAATAATGTTCTCAATGGAGGGGCCAATACTTGTTTTACCAGAGTCTCTCAAACTTTTACGGCATTGATGATCTCAGATTTTTCATCTCAGTATTTAAATAAGGATTTTGTAAACACAACTGGTGAATGTTTTAATCAATTAAATAAAACTTTTGATCAATCATATGGAGCTAGTTTTAGTGAAGCAAAGAAAAGTCTTAATAAGTTAATCTCTGATCTGCATTGGTTTCATGAGAAAACAGATAGACTCGCTAAGATGGCAAGTGATGGAGCTATAACTCTTTCTACTAGCTCAAATATTTTAAATAAATTTACATCTCTTGAAGCTGATAAGATTAACTTTCTTGATGCCATTGATAAGAAGAATGCCAGCTATGCTGCTTATAAGAATCTTTCAGTTGGTTTGGCATTCGCAGGCTTTTGTATGCTTATGGTTTTTGTTGGTCTTAATATTAAAGATCAATATCAAGAAAATGAATTTCTTTATGGAGTTAATGAATTATCAAAAGAACTTCTAACAGATACTAATAAGAATGCTGCCAAGATTGACCGCTTAGTAGAGCACATGGCAAATAAATTAGAAATCCCATATTTCTATGAACTTTTAAGTCAATATCAAGCTGACTTTATTGATGCCAATATGCCAACTCATCGCGGACATGCTGCGGATATGGAAGCAAAGGTGATTGAAGATCGCAGTATGGAAAAGGTAAGTGAAAAACCTGCTCCAAAAGCAGAAGTGACAGAGTTTGGAAAAATTATCAATGTATTAATGGACCGCTTAAATAATAAGGCCTTCACTCATGGAATTATCTTTGATACTGATCTTGGTGAAAACTTTAATGTAAAGGGCTCAAGTGAGAGTATCGAACAGCTTATCTTTACTCTTATTAATCAAGGTATTGAAAGCTCGCTTAAGCATAATGCGGGTAGAAGAGTTCGTATTAGAAGTAAGGCCCTAGGTGGTATTGCGTATTTTAAGATGTCTGTAAGTAATCACCTTTTTAATCCAGATGAATTAGAAGCACTAAATCATGGTGATAGTGAAAAGCTTGCTAATAATATGAATCTGATGTTGATTAATGAAATTGCAAATGATCTCAACGTTGGAGTCTCATTTAAAAATAAAGTAAATGATTCAGAATTTACTGGTTCAGAAATAGAGATTGTTTTTAATAGAATCATGGAAGATGTTGATCAAGCAGCATCGAAGAAAGTTTCAGTATTTAAAGGCAAGAAATCTGACATTCAAAGAATGTTTTCAGAAATCTAAGTGAAAGGTTACTGGGCCGTCATTTAATGACTCAATTTTCATATCCGCTGCAAAGCGACCTGTTTGCACTTTAATGTGTTCACTTAAAAACTTATTAAAGAGTGAATAATTTAATTGTGCCTCTTTAGGTGACATCGCGTTCTCAAAGCTTGGACGATTTCCTTTCTTACCATCCCAACTTAATGTAAATTGGGAAACGGACATGATTTCACCCTGAATGTCTTTAATATTCTTATTCATCTTTCCATTTTCATCTTCAAAGATTCTTAGTTTGATTAATTTATCAACAGCTTTTTTTAAAGTCTCAGTCGTATCTAATTTTTCAAGACAAACATAGACAAGAAGTCCTTTTTCAATTGAGGAGTGTAATTGTTCATCGATTGTAACTTTTGCAAACTTTACTCTTTGCACGACTATTTTCATTAAAAGTACCTCTTACGATCTTGCTGATAATCTCTTGAACCTATGAGAGTATTTCTTATTTCATGAAATGAATTTTCATCAATTGGGTTTTTAATAAACTCCTTCTCAATTTTAATTTTAAAGGAAAGATTATAAATCGCCGTGTATAAGTATTCCCCAAAGAGGTGCCCGATATTAAGTGCAAGTCGATAGACCTCAAATGTTTTAAGAGAGTTTAATATTTCTTGATCATTTTTTTGATCCAAAATATCGAGGGTGTGCTTTAGCTCAAGTCGCAAAGACTCATCTGCTTCACATGCCAATTGATCTTTAAAGTCTTGGTACATATTGCACTTTCTATGTGGATTAATCACTTTAGAGAAAAAGTACGCGTACATGGCCTCATATGTAAAGAGAGTGAAAAGTTTAAAGTTATCCTTTCCATAAATAATTTGTGCCGTATCAATTTCAACTTGATCTAGATATACATGGTAAATGTGTATACCCGCTAAATAGGCCAGGCGATTCATTGAGTAACTTGAACAGTAAAATATACTTCTTCCGGGTAAGTTAAATGAAAAACCTTTTGATATTAATTGTTGATAGAAGTCTTTATGTTTTTTTAAAGGTAGCTTATCAACTTCTTCTTGGATGTACTCTAGGTTGGTATGATCAAAAAGATTAAAGTCCTCAAGGTCACTACGTGATATCTTAAGCTTTAAGGCATCAATCATCTCTTCACTTAAAAGTAGGAAATTATCATAAGCATCATCGCCAAATATCTTTTTCCCATTTTCAATTATATACTCGTGAATATCAAACTCCGGATCATCACTCATATTTTCATACCAATAAATCATGCTCTCATACTTAATCCAAGGTGGAGCTGAATTGATACAGAACTCTTCTTGATTAAAACGTATAATTTTATCAGACTGTTCAAGCTCAATTAATTTCCAATATACCTCATCAAGGTTTTGGTGAACGATAGTCTGATTAACATTCTCGGTAAGATCTTTAACTTTTTGTGGTAGTTTATCAGGGCTGATATGAAGCTCACCATAGACCACGAGAACTTGAACATCCTCATCTCTATTTAAAACGTTACTAATAATATCAGCAGCAAACTCATCTCTCTCAGTAAGTGTTCCACTCGTATTAAGTGCAAGGACTTTAATATTTTCTTTCTTAGCGATTTCAAAAATAACATTATAATGTATCCAAGGAAATCTCCACGAATCATGATATTTTATAGACTCAAGAAATTCCAGCTCAGTAATATGATGTTCAACAAATGAGTCAACATAGAACTGGTATTTAGCATCAACCATTTCAAGGGCGATGATACATTTTTGTTTGCTTTGTTGAAGCACTTTAAGTATGCGAAGAACGTTTCGCATGTTTTGATCAAATGTATGAAAGTCTCCTAGGTAAATAACTTGAGAGGAGATAACTTGTTGAATGAGTTCATCGATACTAGAACTATCAAAATCTCTTTTAGAGAAAATGATTTGATCTTTCTCATAAGTCAGTAACTCACGAGACTTTTTTCCCTCTAGGGCCTGTGCCTTATTCTTGAGGTTCTTATAGATTCTCTTTCTTAATTTTTTGATTTCCGTCTTCAATGACAACTCCTCACTTTAGTATAAATGAGTTAATTAATCGGTAAAGGGGATTATCGAGAAATCTTTAGATTTACGATTTTATCTAGTATTTGAGGTAGCTGCTCAGAAACAGAGTGAAGAGTTCTGTGCATAGAGTTATATGAATTGATGATAGACTTTAAATCCTCTAAGCGAGGCACTGTAATCCCTTGGAGTATTTGCGCCATAGGTACCTTATTTAGATTCTTTAAGATAAAGGCGATAAAAGAAAGCATCTCTTCATCGGAATAAAAACTTAGTACCAAGGTCTCATCATAGTAGAGCTCAAGTACATGGTTATCAATTCCATTTATTTCCTTTTTCTTTTGCTTAAAGTGACTAAAAGGACTGTGAATTAATTGCAAAGAGTTTTCATTATTAAACTCAATATAAACATCTGGGTTCTCTGGATAAATTGGATAAGTTTTCGAAAGAACCAATGGTGATTTTAAAATGGGATTATTAAAGTTTAAGTTCTTAGAACTTACGTCATCACCTAAGCGGTTTAGGCAGTCCTCAAGATTGCGCTTTAAGTTTGATATTGAGTGAGTAATTCTCATAGGAAACTTAATTGCAAGATCATTTAAAATTATTTGAATGTTTTTAAAGTTCTCATCAATCACACTTGGGTGCATATTAAGTAAGTTCTCAGAGCTAATATCAAGAAATGAAATACCCTTATTTAAATGCTCTGGTAGCTCTGGAGAGTCTGCATAAAATCTTGGTAGGAGCAATTGAGTTAAGTTGGCCTTTATTTTCTTATTCTCTGTTGAAAAAGTTAACTCAACAATTTGTTTACCTATACTTGTTTGGTAAAAGTCGTGGATAGCATTAATACTAAGTGGTGATAACTTAGGAGTAATATAAAAATAAGAACATGAAGCAAAGCCATACTCATAAGACTTAAGTTCTAATACACTGGTTGGAATAATTTCTAATTTAGTCGAACTCTTGCTGCGCTTATCAATAATGATAACGTGATCAGCTTGTTGGTCTTCAATGCTGCCTGAGAATTCAAAAAGAGGAGAGTCAGAATGTGATGACTTCTCAAAGTTAATTTGTTGAATATCAAAATAGGCCTCTAGCGGAAGGCAAGAGCGCATTAAGTTCTTAAAAAAGAGTGGGTGAGTAATTTTACTCGAGTCTTTAGATGTTGAGTGGATTAAGCGTCCCTCAACAATCGCATCCTGAAAAAATTCCATTTTCGTATTGTTTAATGCTTTATGATACAGCGGTGGAATCTCTGCAAGATTATTTATAAAAAATGATTGTAATAAACGTGTAAGATTAGAATACTCTGAAAAAGAATTTAACTGGGTACTAAAGCGAAAGTGAAAGACATTTTCTTTTTGTGAGTTTAAACGAATATTCTTACGATTTGAGAGTATATAGACATAAGATCCTACCTCTCCCTTACCTTGTACATCTTCAAGAGTAATGATCGCTTCAACTTTTAATTTATTGAGTAGGTTTTCAATCTTATTTTTTTGACTCGCAATAAAGAGTTTACGAGTACTCATGACAAAAATTAAACCTTCATCTTTTAATTGCATCGACTCTTCTAGAATGCGATTAATCATAAAGTGTTGAGAGTTGTTCTTTGGAAACTCATTAAGGTTTAAGATAATACGATCATAAGTTAAATCTGCAACGGCTTCATCTTTTAAGAGATTGGTTTGAGCATGATGAGTTGTATTGAGTAAATTATTCTTATGCCCATTTGTGATCGAGCTGATAAAGCCAACTGGATTTGAGTCTTGAGAGTTCGCAATTTGAGCCAAGAAAGTTAAGAATTGAATCTCATTAGTGAACTTTAAAAAATCACCGTTTTCAAAGTCATTTTTTCTAAAATCAGGACATAGGATTTGTTCCCACTTAATGTCTGAGTTATGGTCCTGCGCTAACCAGTGAGATAATGCAAGAGACTCTAAGTAGTCTCCAACAAATTTACAGCTAATAATCTCTAATTTCTTATCATAAAAAGTATTTAAGTTAAGTGAGTTATCAAGTGTGTTTTTCCATAATGGGAAGTTAAGTAAGAGTGAGTTAATGAAAAAACCAAAGTTCTTATGAGAGAGAGCGTGAGAGTATAGACTCTTCTTTCCTATAATGTCCTGAGACTTCAAGCTAATATTCTTTATAATATCTGTGATGCAAAGAGATTGTGAGCAATAGTAAAACTTCTCTAGTGCAGGCTTTAAATCTAAACTTGGACGATACCACGAGTAGATATTGGGCTCTAGGATAGAAGAATTTAATTCATTCTTACTACCTTTTTTAAAGATATCTGAAAGATAAGCAGTAGGGTAGTAGACCTGTTTGCTATCAAATATATGTTGAGTCTCAGCATTGAGAACACTGATAAAGCGTGTTTTTAAAAGATAGAGAACTGCCACGCGATAACAATAAATTGTAATGAATTTATCAATATCATTTTTGTAAATAGAGTGTTCATCACTGATCGCATTCCAAAAATCTGAATACTGATCAATCTCGCTGCAATTAAGAGTCATGAATTCAGCATAAGTGAGAAACTCATTATAAATTCCAATCTTGATACGACGAGAGAAAGACTTTTGATTTTTAAACAATTGCATACAATCGAGATGAACTTGATCAATAATTGCATTAAAGTCTTTTACCTCTTTTGATAAAAGGGCCTCACCAGTCCAGCCTGGAATAAAATATTTTTTGAAACCTTCTGAGTCACCTTGTTCTTCTTTAGGCATAAAGGGCATGAGAGCTTGCTTGATTTTATCAGGGATGGAATCAAGCTGGTTCGGAGACATTAAGTCTCTTGCTTGATTACTTGCTGAATAGGAGCTAGTTCTTGTTTTGCTGGTGTGAGATGCAAACCAATTTTTAGCCTGGAAGTTCTTCTTACTCAATTTGTGTGTCTCTCAATATTATTTAAATAAAATTAATTGCTTACGTTCAATTTTTTAGAACAATTCTTGTATCGAAATAGGCAAGAATTGTCACTAAAAATGAAAATTTTGCCCCAAAAAATTAGCGTCTAAAGTCGCTCTCATACAGGTCGATAAAGCCTGTAGGAAATCATCTTTTATAAAGAAGATATATTTAGACTAGGGAGAAGCACATGGAAAAGGGCTTTAATGACGAAGAATTAGCTGACATCATGAGTGAAATCGAATCTCTTGAACAAGAGTTTGCGCACGATGTTGAAAAACAAGAAACTCAAGCACACGTTGAACCCGTTGCACAAGAAGAAGTTGCAGATACTTCAGAGCAGCATTTTGAGCCAGCTGAAGAACCAGTAGCACAAGATGAATCTCACGAAGAGCAACATGAAGATTTTGCAGAGGAACCTCAAGAAGTTGAACAAGCTTTTGAAGAAGAAGTACACGCAGAAGTAGAAGAAGTTCAAGAAGATAAAATTGAACCAATCGAAACTCCTAAAGCAAGTATTTCTCCAGAAGAGGCGAATGTTCATGCTCAATTACAACAAGAGCCAGTTGATAATGAGATGAGCGAAGTTTTAGATGAGCTAAGTCAAATGCCAGTTGAAGATGTGACTCCAAGTCATAGTAAACAAGATGATAATATACATCACTTTAAAGGGGGGGAGAAAGTGGATAAGAAATCAAATCACACAGCAATGAGCTTTCATGTAGAAGGCGATATGAAACTAGAACTTTCTTTTCATATTGGTGATCAGTTTATCGGTGTTCATATTACTGATGAAGGATTAGTAGTTGGTTTAGAAGGTGGAGCTAAGTTTACAATTCCAGTAAACCCACAACCAGCACAAAAGAAAGCAGCTTAATTATTTAAAGCGAACCTATGTCTATACAAATATTGGGGGGCAATGCTAAGGGATTAAAACTTAGCACCCCTCAAAATCTTATTCGACCGACCTCAGTTTTATTAAAAAGAAGATTATTTGATTCCATTCAAGATTTCTCAAACTATGAGTTTGTAGATCTCTGTGCAGGCAGTGGGGCTATTGGCCTAGAAGCGGCCTCTCGAGGAGCAAGCTCTGTCTATCTCAATGAAATGAATGGGAAGGTTTTTCAAGTTTTAAAGTCTAATGTGCAGGATTTTCAAAAACGCTGTGAGACTAAAGAGATTAAAACTTCTAAGATGAGTTTTGATAAGTTTCTTAAAAGTTATCAAATACAGGACAACTCATTCTTATTCTTCGATCCACCCTATGAGAAACAAGATCTTTACCTTCAGTTCTTAGATATTATTAAGAGTATTAATGCCCCAATAAAGGTCGCAGTGGAGTTTTGTCGTCAAAAGACTATGCCCTGCGAGAAAATGGAAGAATACTTCGGAAAACCTGAGCGTAGCTATCAACAAGGTACTAGTTTTCTATACATTTATGATTTGTAATTTTTCCTTTATACTATGACTAAGGAATGAATTATGAAAAAAACAGCACTCTATGCCGGATCATTTGATCCTTTTACAAATGGCCACCTCGATATTGTCAAACGAGCTCTCAGTATTTTTGACGAGCTTAGAATTGTCATTGCCGTTTCTCCTACTAAGAAGTCTTTTTTAGATAAGGAGAAAAAATTAGAGTTGATTAATGAAATCTATAAAAATGATGATCGCATTATCGTTGATATGTGGGATGGTCTTTTAGTTGATTATGCTCAAAAGCACCATGTGAATGCTATCGTTAGGGGACTAAGACCTACCGGAGATTTTGAGTTTGAATTTCAAATGGCATCAATGAATAGAAAGCTAAACACAGAACTTGAAACTGTTTTCTTTGCAACTGGTGAAAACTTATATTATATTTCTTCATCCTTAGTTAAAGAAGTTTTTAATCATGGCGGAGATATCTCTAAATTTGTTCCTGAAATCATTAATAATGAATTATTAAAAAGAAGAAAATAATGTTTGTTAGTTCAAGAGTTAAAAATGCTAATACCAGTGTTACCCTAAAAGTAAATGAGCAAGTCAATAAGCTCGCGATGTCCGGTAAGCATGTTTATAATATGACAGCTGGACAATTGCCGTTTAAGCCAGCTCCTGAATTTATCCATCATATAAATCAACAATTAAACTTTTTAAAAAGTTATCAATACAGTCCTATTTCAGGTTTTGAAAAATTAAGAAGAAAGTTTATGTCATATGTGGAAAAGAAAAGAAATATTCAATTCCAAGATGACGAGATTGAATTTGACTGCATCGTTAGTAATGGCTCTAAACAAAGTCTCTACAACGCTCTTGGTGCAATTATTAATCCAGGAGATGAGGTTATTTTACTGACACCTTTTTGGGTTTCTTATCCCGAAATGGTTAAGTTTTGGGGAGGAGTTACAATCGAAATTGAGACTCATGCTTTTGATGCGTACACTCCAGCTATTGATGAAATAAAAAAACATATAAGCTCTCGAACGAAGGCAATTATAATTAATAGTCCTAATAATCCAGCTGGTATTCATTATACTGATCAGTGGATGAAAGAGTTTGCTGCATTAATGAAAGAGCATGAAGATATATTTATCATTAGTGATGAGCTCTATTCCGAAATTTGTTATTTTGATCCCGCTCCAAAGTACTTTTATCAATTTGATAAAAGCTTGATTAAGCGAACACTCTTAGTTGATGGTATTTCAAAAACTTTTGCATGTACTGGTTTAAGAATTGGTTTTTGTATTGGACCTAAAAAAGTTATTGAAGGAATGGAGAAAATTCAGGCCCAAACCACATCGGGACCTAATAGTTTAATTCAACGAGCGTTACTTGATTTTGATTTTTCCCTCTTGGAAAATTTTTATGACCCCGTTAAAGATCAACTCAGAGAGTGTGCTCATATTACAAGAGAAGTTTTTAGAGACCACGGTCTAAGTCATTGTTGGTACCAGACTACCTCTGCATTTTATTATCTATTAAACTTTGAGCGATTACCTTTCTTTCAAAAGTATGAAGAGCTTATGCAGGAGAGTGGGAAACAAGATTTTAGTGAGGAAATAGTTAGAGATATACTTGATAAAACTGGTGTGGCATTGGTGCCGGGTGCTGCCTTTGGTTTTCCAAACTCTGCCAGAATGAGTATGACTATTGAAATCGCTCCTTTTACCGAGGCAATGCAAAGGCTTTTAGACTATATGTCTCAGAAACCTGACTAAATTCCTACCTAAAGGAAAATTCTTCAGTCTGAATAAACCTACTTCAATCCACTATAATAGTTAGTGGAGGAGTGTTTGCAAAATTTCATACTCTTAATATTTACCTCTTTATTTTTGTTTTCCTGTGCGAAACCAGATGAATTAGTTTGCCAAGAAGCTAAAGAAGAGGCCAAGTATCATCTGACAAAAGAAAATTGCTCGAAGGCTTTTTCTGCTTTGAGTAATGCTTGTGGTAGTGATGACTCTGAATATATTGCCCTGCAGGCATCGGCCTATGGTTGCCGTGCTAATTATTCTGAACTAGACCTCTTTGATCTTGATATCGATAATATTAATTCCTCAAGCTTATTATCTTCTCTTGCAAGTTTAAGTTCTTCAAATGAAACCCAAGCAGACTCTACTGAGTTTGTTGCACTTCAAAGTGCGATACAAACTATTCTCACCGCCACCAGTGGAAACCCCAGTGCAAATACTAGAAAGACTGAGTTTGGAACTGACAATGGTGATGACTTAAATTTTCAAGCTTTATTTATGATAACAGTTCAACTAGGTAAGTACTTTGCTTATTATGGTAATGCAGACAACTTAGGAAATAAGGGAAGTGGTTCATTAGGTAATACTTGTATTTACTCTTATACCAATGCTGATGCTATTGATTGGATAACGAGTACAGCTCCTGATACGGGTACTTGTGTAAATGCGACTGGAAGTGAAGGAAGTGATGACCTTGAAGCTCCTGTTACAAGTACTGAAGTCACGACTCGTTTATGTGAAGGAATTATTCTTTTTAATAACTTTATGGATATCCTAGGCAACGTTGATTTAACTGACTCTATTTATGGTGATCTTTCCTCTGTAAAAACAGCTGTCGATGCTCTTTATACCACTGCTATTGCGGCTGAAAATACAGCTTACTCAACAGCAACAATCTCAACGGTAAAAGATATTCGCCTACAATCAGATTGTGAGGCCTTAACAACAGAGCAAATTGAAAAATACTTTGCTATTTTCTTTGAGAGTATTTATCTATGAAAAGTATACTTACTCTTACTCTCTTACTTTTCTCAATAAATATTTTTTCAGCTGAAGAAAGATATTTAAATCGTTCAGCCCATGGTTTATTAGTAGGTGATGCCTATACTGCTCGAGCTGATGGTGCGTTTACTCTGTTTTATAATCCCGCTCTTTTAGCAAGACATACTGGATTTAGTTTTTGGGCCATTAACCCACAAGTAGATGTTACAAATCCATTAGATGATCCAGATAAGTATTCTGATCTAGGGAGTTCTCCAAATGAAATTGCTGATGTACTTTTTTCTTCACCAATACATGTTGGGCTAGGTGCCGCACCTGGTTTTAAAATGGGGCGTTTTGGTTTAAGTGCAATCTTAAATAATAATTCGAATCTTACTTTATATAATAAAGTTTATGGAATAAAAAGTTGCTCACTAAGATTAA
>CAJXHA010000044.1 GCA_913053615.1 uncultured Bacteriovoracaceae bacterium
GAACTCGCTCACCTAACAGAGTTTGATAAAAAAATATTTTCAGAGCATGCTGAGAATTCCATGAAGATTCTTAATGGCCGAGTGCCCTTGTCGCAAAGTCAGTTAGAAATTATTAAAAATCATCATTTTTTAAATTATAAAATTCAAAAACTAGTAATGAAGCAAACTACTATGGATAAGGATGAATTAATCCATGGAGTTGAGTCAACTTTTCTAAGTGCCTTAGATATCTTGGTTGCCATGACAAATGAGCGTCCCTATCGAGATGCAGTCAGTATGTTTCAGGCATTAGAGTTATTAAAGAAAGTTTTATCCGATGAGTACCCTCAAGAGTTTAGAAACTTGGTTAATTTTCTCAGACAATTTTTTTCGAAATAAGTAAATTTTTTCTTTTCAAGCTGTGATTATTTTTGAAAAATATACTTAGTGCTATGGAGAGCACTTAGGTTCATTTGCTATTTATTCTAAGGAGGGAATAATGGCCTTACAAGAAACAAGTCCACTAACAGGTATTATTGCAGAAGAAGCGGTTGTTATCGATTTCGGTGAGCATGAAGGTAAAAGTGTATTAGAGGTAAGTGATACTCACCCAACTTATTACAATTACCTAATCGAACAAAGAGAGCAAGGAAACTTTGCGATCAAAAGAACGAAAGATAAGATCTATCGTCTCTACTGTCATGGAGTAGGCAAGCTCCACTAATGGCAGTTTTTTATTTAAGTTTATTTGGTGCCCTAGGGGTTCTTACTAGGCACCAAATAGAAAATCTCTTAAAGTCTTATTCCCATTTTCATTTAGGTGTTTTTATCGCTAATACAATTGGTTGTTTATTAGCAGGTATCCTTTACACTTATATTTCAGAAAAAACTCAATCCAAGGCCATGGCCGAGTATCTTTTGATTGGATTTTGTGGTGGGCTTACTACCTTTTCAAGTTATTGCTTAAGAATTCTTACATCTTTAAATCAAGGTGAGATAATAAAGGCAATTCTCTTTACAACTCTCAGTATTTTAATAGGTTTACTCGCCTGTGTTATTGGGATGAAACTCGCAAAATAACTCATAGCAAAAATTGACAGACCGCTGGCTTCAAATGGTAGAATATCCTTGCTTAAAGGAGTAAGCCATGAAAAAAATCTTTCCCCTACTCATGATGAGTATGCTTTCGTTTAGTGCATTTTCAATGCAAAAAAATAATCAGATTAAATACAAGCTTTATATCTTACAACCAGGGGACACTCTCTCTGAGCTCTTACAAAAAGAAGGATACCATCCACTTTATGGAGAAGGTATGTGGGTTGAAAAAATTCTAGAGGCCAATCACTTAACTCCTAATACAGTGACGAAAATTAAAAAAGGTCTTCCGATAATTCTTCCTACAGATAAAGATATTAGAAATGCTTATAAAGAAAAATTAGTCACTCGCAATATTGCTCCTATTTATGTTGATACAGTAAAAACAAAAAAAGCAGCGACGATGCAAACGGGACTTTTGGCCAATTCAATTTCTAAACATCAAAGTTATGGTGTGAACTTTAAATACTACTCTCGCTCAATAAATTTAGAAGAAGGTAATATTCAGTCACAAGAAAACTTTGGGGTTAGTTTCTTATACCGCGATAAGAAGAATCTTAATATGGGCTCACTAAGTGTTAACCCAACTGCTGATTTAGGAATTATCAATCATGGTTCAAACTATTCAGATGATATCGCAATTAATTTTAGACCAACTTATTATCTCCAAAGCTCTCTTCTCATCAATGCTGAAGATCAAATGTATTATGGGCCAAAACTAAAGCTTATGTCTTCTTCACAAGCAGTTAATGCTGAAGATGAAATTACAGTGAGAAGAGATAATACTGCATGGTTAGGTGTTGAGGCCCAAAAAACTTATGAAACTCGTTATACTCAATATCGCTTTAGTGCAGAAATCATGACTACTGCATATGCTAGTGATAACCCAGATTATAAAAACCTAAATGGACAAAGAGCAGCTCTTGAAGGAGAGGTTAATCTTTTAAATAATTATCACTTAGGTATTTTTAGTTTTAGAGAACAATATAGCGGTAGCTCGACTAAGAATATTGATGGACTTGGTTTAAATCTTAAATACGTTTTAGAATAGGATAAAATATGAAATTCTTCTCTTTATTAGTTTTACTGATTCTCTTTGGTTGTAAGGATCAGGCCAATAAAACCAAAACTGTTGTGGAGCAAGTACGTACTCCAAGTATTTGTCCTCCTAGTGGTCCCTATCCAGAACCACCAGCTGTTTTATTCAATGGAATCGATTCAGTAGATAATATTGGACAAACACAATTAACAGTTCATTGGACCCCTATTACAGATGCTCAGGCCTATATGGTTTTAATGCGTGAACCAGGAGAGAAATTTAAACTCGTCCATACACGTAATGCTCCTGGAGCCAGAGCAAATATTAGTAATCTTAAAGCAGATACAACTTATGAGTTTATGGTTCGCTTTATTGATGAAAGAGGAATGCCTGATATTAATGAAAATGTTAAAACGATTACTACAAATGCTTGGCCAGTTTATGCCAATACAAAATCCCTAGCTCTTAATGGAGTTAAGAGTATTAATATGGCCCCTTCAGAAGAACTTGGACCAAATAATACTTTCACCCTTTCACTTTGGTTTAAAACGGATCGTGATAATCAAAATGATGCTAGACTTATTACTCTTCACCATTCAAGTGGAGCTAGTAGTGCCTTTTACCTTGCCCTAGATGGCACGAGAACTGTTCTAGGTTATCGTAATGCTAGTGATGACTTTAAAAAAGAATACATTAATGAAAACTACGCAGACGATTCTTGGCACCATATAGCTGCAACTTATAATGGAAAGTTCTATGTTGTATATGTGGATGGAGTTAGAAAGTTACGTTTTGAAGATAGCTTTAAAGGACTTGGGAGTCATCCAGCTCACCTTGGAAGTTATACAGGTTCTCAAAAAGCTTTCTACGGTCAAATTGATGAAGTCTCAATTTGGGAGTCTGCGCTTGGCTCTAACGACGCCGTTCTTATTTACAATCAAGGAAAACCATTTAATCTCTTTAAGCACCTAAGGGCCAATACTCTAGGTCTATGGTACCGCCTAGGAGATGACTCTCGTGATGATACGATGACAATCTATGATCAAGTTGGCAGCTTTAATGGGAGTCCTATTAATATCAAAGCATCTGACTTCAAAACCGATGCCCCATAGATAGTAATAGCATAAGTTACTGTTTTTTATAGACAAATTACCTATTGCACCGTACGCACGGTCGTGCTAAAATATATCTATGACTAAGGGTTTTGATACAAAAGAAAACATTCTCAAAACAGCATTCGAATTTACATCTAAGTTCGGCTTAGAGGCCCTATCAATTGGTGAACTTGCTAAGTCTGTTGGCATGAGCAAGAGTGGCCTCTTTAGCCATTTTAAATCCAAAGAGAAATTACAAATAAAAGTTTTGGATTATAGTGCAAATAACTTTACGAAGAAAATTTTTAAACCAGCTCTCAAAGAAGAGCGTGGCATTGCTCGTCTCGATGCAATGATGATGAATTGGAAGAATTGGTCGAGCTCTTACCTCCCAGGGGGCTGCCCATTTCTTAGTTCAATTGTAGAGTTTGATGATAGACCAGGTCCAATCCGCGATCACTTACAAGTATTACAAGGCTCGATGATTGGAACATTTGCCCGTGCAATTGAAATTGCCATTGAGGAGGGTCAATTACATAAGGATACAGATAAAGATCAATTGGCCTATGAAGTCTATTCTAATATGATTGGCTTTCATATTTTCAATCGATTATTAAAAGATAAGAAGTCTGAAAAGAAGTTTAAAGATGCTTATAAGGCAATTATTGATAGGTATAGATCATAGTTTAACTTTGGTCTAAAATAAGAACGAACGTTCGGTTAAAGGAGGCAAACATGTCTATTACATTAAAAATGGTCGAACTAGTGGACAAGTTAAGACTAACTCAACTTTTCATTGAAGAAAATAATAGAGTCCATTTAAAGTTCACGGAATTTAATCCGCAAAAACTAGAGGTACTACTTGATGCTTTTATTAAAACGAGAGGCAAAGAGTATAATCCAGATGAGTTTGAATTAAATTGTATTAGAGAATTAGAAAACGTTTAAGTTCCATTATAGCGTCGCCTTATACTGTATAATTTTCAATCCCCTTGTGCCAGATTTGAAAACTTGCTATAAGGCGCGCCATATACTTTGGAGCTTTAAATGAAACCATTTTTTATCTACATCTTTTTTGCCATTACTCTTCATTCAATCAATGAAAATTCTCAACTAACAAACTTAATTGATTCAATTGAATCTAATTCAAATCAAGTTAGCTTAACTAAGGGACAAGACTTTAGCTGGTCAAATGTTTTTCACTTAGAAGCGAGTGATGAAAATGTGCTAACAATAATTGAAGATGTTAAGGGACTTGATCGCACTAGATCTTTTCTTCAGTTTTAAGCTTATCTAAGTGAGATTGAATATTTGCCTTGGCGTACTTGATTAATTTTTCAGGTAAATCAAAGTAAATAGCTTTAAGCATTTCATCTAGACTCAATCCTTTCTGATGCATTTCTAGGACCTGTGACTCACGCATTTTACGATGCTCGAGAGTTTTTGCCAGGATGTGTACTCCACCGAGAGCAATTCCATGAGACGGAAAAACACACTTAAAATCTTCTTGAATAACTTTATTTAGGGTATGAAAATACTTTTGCATATTCCCTTCATCTCCCCCAACCACAACAGTTCCAATTCCCTGAAAAAGATCACCAGCGATAAACCATCTTTTAGAAACAGGATATGGTGCAAGCTGACCTTCATCATGCCCTGGGACTTCCATAATTTTAACATCCTCACCTAACCACTGAGTAAGCACATCTCCTTCTTTTAAAAAGTGTATCTCAATATTTACAAAGTAATTCTCATCATACTTTAGAATTCTTTGATAAGTATCCTCAGAGAGATAGAGAGGGACACCTAGTTCTCGCGCTAAATCGGGTGCAAACTTATGATGATCTCCGTGATGGTGAGTGAGCATGATTTTATGAATGTCTTTTAAATTAAGTGTATTTTTAAATTTAATAAACTCTGCTTCATCTTTAGGAGAAGGGTCTATTAAGGTATCTCCAATATGAAATGAATTTGTTCGATCTGCAGGAGGAACAGTGTATGAAAGTGGCATTACCTGTTTCACCCCATAAACCGTCTCTAAGCTTGGAACTTTATCCTCAGGGCAATGAGAATGAAATTCAGCGACTTCACTAGAGTCCTCTGAACTTAATAGTCTTTGCATAATTCTAAGCATGGGAGGAATTAATAATAACTCTCCACCTTGATACTTTTTTACCAGCTCATCCGGTGTGGCCCAAAAGGCATATTCAATTTCATTTTTATCTACTATAAAATTTGGTTTCTCATTGAGTTCAACTAAGAAGTAATGAGCTTCAAAGCGCAGAGGATTAAATGCAGGACTTGCAGCAATTCCTAGATGCTTAGTAGCGTTTTTAATTTCATAACGTAACTCCTCATGACACTCTCTAATTAAAGCAGCTTGTAGCTCTTCTCCTCTATCAACCTTTCCTCCCGGAAAAGAAGTATACCCAGGAAAAGCACGTAAGTGATTTTGTCTTTTTACAAAGAAGACTTCATCTTTCACTTTAAATATGGCCATAACCGATTTACGCATAGACCCTATTGTAGCTGAAATTAATTAAAGTGGATAGAGAGCATTCGCCATAGGAAAGTTAGACGAATAGATTTCTAAGATATCAACTTGTGAGTCTGGGAATTGCTTTTTTGCATTAGAAAAGGCCAAGAATGCATAGTAATTAAGTGCCTGAGCGGAACTTAGACTTAATAAGTGCTGATGTGAGCGATTGATTGCACGAACCCACTTTGTTAATTCTGTCAGTTTTTGCGCCTTTGTAAGAGATAGTTTGGTATAAAGAAGGTCTATTCCATGTGCTAAAACAGATCCCACAACATGTAGGCTTTGAAAATTTGCTTTACGATAACAACTCTCAGAGCTTTCTTTTGTATTAGAAGTAAATGAATCGACTAGTTCTTGAGAGAAGATTTTTTCTTCACCACTTAAAAAATTCTTTGAATAAACATCACGAGTTAAGCTTAAGCAACCTAGTCCATTGACAGTGTATTGATCGTCCATGGTATAGCGAGCAAATAAATCCGCAAACCCCTCATTTAAAGCTCCAATCACCGTATGCTCATCTACTCGTCGAGTAAAGCTCGCAGTATCAACATTATTGACTTCTTCGATGCTTGAGCCATTGCGTTTTTGAGAGTTCTCTTGTGAGCTTTTTACAACGGGCTTAAATTCAAAATTAGTTTTAGTTGTTTCTGTATTATTTTCTTTTTTATCTTTATCTTTTTCTTTATCTTTTTCTTTTTCTTTATCTTCTTCATTATTTTCTGGGGCAACTGCATGCATGCTCGCACCATGTCCAGCAGGGTTATAACATAAGTGGGCACGAGAAATTTTATAAGGTGCTACATTTGAAAAGTAGTTTGGATAAAGAGTCGAAAAAACATAATGCCCATACTCATGAGAAGTCACCAGGGGAATATCCCATAAAGGAACCCCATTAAATGGTACGATGCCATTTAAATTTTTCCCCTGTGGTAAAATCACCATCTCATTATATTCATAATTAAAGAGAGCATTATTAATTAAGGTTTTTGCCTTCGTACTTGAACTTGCACGCCCTTGTACTTTTTCTTCAATGGTATACTCAGGGTGGATACGAATATTTATTGGTCTTAAATATTTTAATAAGCTCGTTTCTTTAAGCTTTGTTTCGACCATTTTTAAAGTGGCATCCACCTTAATTCCAACCGCATCTAAAGAGTCTGACTCCGAATAATCTTTACCCAGACAAAAACTTTTGTGATCGGCCTTTCTTTTGATAATTCTTTTTGAAGTTATTTTATTAGTTGATGTATGCAAGGTTAAGCGATTAATAAGCTTTCCACCAAAGAGCATTTCTTTTTTTAGTAAACTCGTTTTCGAAATACTAAAGGCACCTTGTTCATTTGTATCGGGATAATATTCTACATTTTTATAATCTTTATAAGCAGTAAATAATTTAAAGCGATAATAATCAGATTCATCACACTCACTAGCATCATACTTTAAAATAAAGGCCTCACCAGTGCTTTCTTCAACATAGCTATCTTCATACTTAATTCTAGTAGTCTCCACTGGCCCACAACTAGTGAAGGATAAGCTAAGTAGGGCCATATAGCTAAAAGGCAGAATCTTATTAAGTAACATAGCTTTAATTCTATGCTTAAAGCTCAAAGGAAATAAGCAAAAGAGTAAAAATTACAGGCCCTGTTAGATATTTAACATATTGAAATTACTGAATTTACATTAAGCTTTAGAAACATAACGAGGAAGCGTTACCACAAACTCAGTGCCCTCATCTTTGACACTTTTAAACTTGATACTTCCCCCCATTCTTTCTACAGATTTTTTTAGGGTATAAAGTCCAAGTCCAGTACCCTCGGAAACACTATGAAAGCGTGAAAACATATTAAAAAGCTTATCATGAAATTTTTCATCGATACCAAGCCCATTATCGCTAACTTTTAGATAAATAAAATTATCATCATTTTCAAAAATAACTTTTATAAATGAATCTTTTAACTCATCTCTATACTTTATAGAATTAGAGACAAGGTTTTCAACCACACTCTCTAAAAGACTCTTATCAGTGGTAAGTTTTATATCTCCACCTTGAAACTGATATTTAATTTTTTCTTTATCAAATTGCGGGCCTAATAAATGGATAATTCGATCGCATATATCTTGAGCACTGAAAGTGATAAGACTTAATTCAATTGCTTCATTTCGAATAACACTAATAGAACTATCAATCGTATCTTTAAGCTTGTGCACCATTAATTCCATATTCTCGATAGATTCTTCAATTAATTCGGGATCATCTTTTTCTTCTCGACACAGATTGATCAGTCCTTCAATAGATGTAAGTGGTGATTTTAAATCATGGGAGATACGGTATGAGAATTCTCTTAATTCCTGATTAAGGCGATTGACCTTCTCACTTTGTAAAACTTTCTCTGTAATATCCTGACATGTTCCAAAGAGTTCAAGCACCTCACCTGTTCGAGAAGTTTTTACTCTCCCCATGGCCTCAATCCATACAATTTTATTGGGGTGAATAGAACGAAATTGCATGGTATAATTTTTGGCTTTTGATACTGCATCACCCACTGTATTTTCCCAGTGCTCAACATCATCCGGGTGAATAGTACTTCTATGCTTTTCAAAGTCAGGTTCACCTTTGGTAATGTCTTCAGGAAAAATATTATACATTTCTTTTGACCAAGAGATTTTTCCACTATGAATATTAAAAGACCATGAACCTATCTTTGCCATCTCTTGCGCCATTTCAAGATCTTTTCTAGCTTTTACTCTCTGACTTACATCTTGTGACTTAAAGATAAGTCCACCAACTTCATTATTATTATCAAACCAAGGAGTCACAACCCAATTGATATAAATATCACTACCATCATCGGCCAGGAAATGATCTTCGATTCCTTCTCTTTCAATACCAGTCTTTAATACTTCTTGATGAATGGCCTTCCACTCTTTAGGAATATTTTGAAAAACTTCATAATGAGACTTTCCAATTATTTCTTCAGTTAAATTATAATCACGAAGCCATCCCTTAGAAGCAAAGAGGTATTTAATTTCCCTATCCAAAATGGCAATGGATGCAGGAATATTCTTAATCATTTCAATATATGTCTTCACATTTTGCATTCTTTGTTCCCGAAAGAGTTCATACAAATATTATAAGGGATATAGAGTAAAAATTAAGAGAAATTATCAGATTTTTTAAAGATAAGCTAAACTCCCCCTATTCAGAGGGAGGTTAGGCTTATAAAGTTGTTTTAGATTAACCAATCAGTCTTAGCGCATTTTGTCCTTGTGCATTAGCTTGTGCAAGAACAGAAGTACCAGCTTGATTTAGAATGTTATTTCTAGCATTAGCAGCTGAAGCTTGTGCATAGTCAACGTCTCTAATTCGGCTGTTAGCAGCACTTAAGTTTTCATTAGTAATCTGTAAGTTATTACTTGTAGAAATTAATCTATTTTGGATTGCACCTAAAGATGCTCTTTGCCCAGATACTTTTTCAATTGCTGCATCAATTGTTTCTAAAGCACCTTGTGCACCTTCTTTATTTGCAACTGTAATATCACTTAATCCTAAACTATCTAATTTAGCATTCTGCTTAGAAGTGTCATAAGAAATTCTATCTTGGAATTCATCGTTATTTACACCAATTTGAAAATCTAATTGACCACCTTCTCCTGAAAGAAGTTTAATTCCGTTGAACTCAGTTACTTGAGAAATTCTTTCTACTTCTTGCTTTAAGTTTTGATACTCCATATCAGTGAAACCTCTTTCAGTATCACCAACAGTATCCGAAGCAGATTGGATAGAAAGTTCTCTTAATCTTGTTAAAATTGAACTAACCTCATCTAAACCACCTTCAGCAGTTTGTACCATTGAAATACCATCGTTCGCATTTCTATTAGCTTGAGAGTTAGATCTGATCTGAGCTTTTAATTTCTCAGAGATTGCAAGTCCTGCAGCATCGTCAGAAGCTTTAGTAATTCTAGTACCACTAGAAAGCTTACTTAAAGTGTCTTGAGACTCACGATTGTTTTTTGATAATGAACGTTGTGCTGCGATAGACGAAACGTTCGTGTTAATACGGAAACCCATACTACCTCCATGTGTTTCATAGTTCTTCCAGTCCTTGAACTCTGCCGCCTAACCTTGGGGTAGATGAGCTTTCTGCTCTTTTGTGGTTAATGATTTAAGGATTCAAAATCCTTTACAATACCTTTATCGGAGGTCAAATATTTTACTTTATAAATAAATAGGAAAAATTTGCTTTTTTTCACAAATTTTATTCATATATAAATTTTATAGATAATTTTTAGTGTGGATTAACGAATAATTAACCGAGAGTTATGGTTGAGTACTAAGTGTAATAACCTCTTCCCCAATATCATTATTTATAAGTGAATACTCTTTAATTAAAAGCTTTTCGCTCTTAGGGTGAAAGCGCTTTGTATTTTCTAAAATAATTTTTTTATACTCACCACTTTCAACTAATTTTTTAAAACCTAAGTGAAACTTATCCGCTAGCTCTTTATTCTTCTTATTAAAAATAATGCCTACAGGAAAAGAAAAAATATGAGGATGAATTTTTACCAGCTCTGTAATCTCAAGTTTTTTTGCGTAATAATATGCTGCAATTTCAGCAATACCTATATAGTCTGCTCGTTTCTTAGTCAGCATTTGCATTAATTGATCAAAATTACTGGCCTCTAATAGGATTGCTCCCCTAGCTTGGTACACTTCAAACTCTTTTTTAAATCCACGTATAAAGGCGATCTTCTTACCTTTAACATTATCAAGACTAGGTCTTGGTAAATTATTTTCTTTTAAACTAGAAAATGATGCATAGGCAGTGAGCACATTATACATTATTAAGTCTTCACGCTTAATATGATCTTTAATAGAAGCAAGCTCAGCTGGCCATATCGCTAACTCATTATTTAAAAACTTAAATTTAATTCTTGCGGCAGGAGCAATCTTAAACTTAGTCTGAACTCCAACTTCATCAAAGACTCTTTTTAAAATGGCAGGAAAAATACCTTTAATTTGTCCATCAAATGTATAGGAATAAGGAGCGTAATCAAAGAGTTCAATCGGTACTGGAGTATTTTGCAATTCCTTGGCACTCTCTTGTGCCTTAAGTTTTAATTTAGGAGAGAGCATAATACTTAATATAAATAGACATTTAAGATAAATATTCATCTTTTTAAAATATCGTGTGAATAAGATTGATGCAAGAGATATAAATGATGAAGAATCACTAAATTAATAATAAAAAAAGCCCCGAATACTTCGGGGCCATACATATTACTTATGTATTTAATTAGATTTACTATCCAATTAGTCTTAGAGCATTTTGTCCAGACTGGTTAGCTTGTGCAAGAACTGCTGTACCAGCTTGGTTTAAGATGTTGTTTCTAGCATTTTGAGCAGATGCTTGAGCATAGTCTACATCTCTAATTCTAGAGTTAGCAGCGCTTAAGTTCTCATTAGTAATCTGTAAGTTGTTACTAGTTGAGATTAATCTGTTTTGAATTGCTCCGAGAGCCGCTCTTTGTCCTGAAACTTTCTCAATTGCACCGTCAATTGTTTTAAGTGCAGTTTGAGCCCCTTCTTTGCTCGCTACTGAGATTTCATCCACACCTAGTGAAGCAATTGAAGCATTTGTCATTTGAACATCGTAAGAAATTCTATCTTGAAATGCATCATTGTTTACACCAATTTGGAAATCTAGTTTCTCTCCTTGACCACTTAAGAGTTTAGTTCCGTTAAACTCTGTTACTTGTGAAATTCTTTCGATCTCTTGCTTTAAGTTCTGATACTCCATATCAGTGAAACTTCTTTCAGTGTCACCAACAGTGTCCGAAGCAGATTGGATAGAAAGTTCTCTTAACCTTGTTAACATGCTTGAGATTTCATCTAAACCACCTTCAGCAGTTTGTACCATTGAAATACCATCGTTGGCATTTCTGTTAGCTTGTGAGTTCGATCTGATGTTAGCTTTTAACTTCTCAGAGATTGCTAAACCAGCTGCATCGTCAGATGCCTTAGTGATTCTTGTACCACTAGAAAGCTTAGCTAAAGTGTCTTGAGATTGTCTGTTGTTTACTGATAGTGAACGTTGAGCTGCGATCGAAGATACGTTCGTGTTAATACGGAAACCCATACATTTTCCTCCCTTGGAAAGTGATGTACCTAAGTCCTGATACTCAATCCTCTAACCGTGAGATTGATAAGCTTCCTGCTAGACTGATAATTAATGTTAATCTGTCAAAGCCGCCTAATGCTTTGAACACCTAGCTTTTCGACGTTTATGGCGTTCGCTTGAGAAGAATTTTAAAGTATTTTAAAGGGGAAAATTTTACCCAATCATTCAAATAGTATCTGTTTATGGGCGTTTACATCTATCTAAAATCATAATAAGGCAGGCTTTGCACCGGTGCCCAGCAATTGAGTGATACCCTCACGTTCTCATTGAATTCTTCTGGTTTATAATCAGTTTTATACAAATCAACACGTGCAAAAGTTAATTTACTATCATCGTTTTGATGTTCAAGGTCTAATGAGATCATATGTGTCCAGGTTCCAGTATTTATAAAAACAGTACCATCTAGAAACTCACGATAAATTGGCTCATGAGTATGGCCTACAATTAATACTCTCGCCTCTTCATGCTCTTGAAAGAAAGTACGTGTAAGTCCTTCGAAGTCTTGAAAGAGAGTTAATTCATTAATAATATCTTCAGTAATCTTTTTCCATCCAAGTTTTAAACGATAATAATGTAAAAAACGAACCATTAAATAATAGTAGAAGTTTGCAAACATAAAACGCATAGTAAAAAATGTATCAAAAATTAAACCATGGATGAGAAAGTTATTAATTGGTCTCACCGCATTCATATGATAACGCTCTTGTTTATAACGATTAATAACATGAGTTACATAATACGAGCCCCAAGGTGGTAGAAAGTACTTCTCCCCTTTCTTAGACTCAATCGTGGCATTTTGCTGATCAAAGATATGGGCCTGTTCATACTGATGCCCATGACGAAGGTATACACCTGTAGCAGGGTTATAGGTTTCTATTTCATTGGAAAGAACAACTCTCTCTCTATGCTCTTCTTTAAATACTTTAAAAAAGCGCTCTTTAAGACTGTCAAAAACAAACTCTGCATCATGATTTCCAATAATATAAACAATCTTTTTATTCTTATGAGATACAAATTGATCAAGTGCTTCCATCACTTCTGGATGTGCCTTGATAATAAGCTCTAACTTTTCAAGAGCAGCACTCTCTGACCAATACTCATCATCAAAGTAAGGAACATGGGGTACTGCTAAGAGATCTAAAAAGTCTCCGTTAATAATTAATTCAACTTCAACTCCCGCATACTCACCTGTGGAGTGGTACTTTAAAAATTCAACTAATTCTTCATCACTATGAAAATCTTCAAGTGAGTTTTTTCTTCCACCAAGATTATGACCGGCCCCTAGATGTAAGTCACTTATGACTAAAATAATTTTCTTAGCTTTCTTACCTCTTCTAAGGAATCTCATAATTCTTTCCTTTTGGGTTAAGTGGTGCAGCTTGAAATGGTGGGCTTATGGGTACATAGAAAAGGTTTTTAACCTTTGAGAAATCTACCGTAAGACTAAAGTTTGCTCCCTTTTGGCCTTCTGGCTCTAGGGTAAAGCGCTTTAATACTTTCTTATCTGTTTTAATTTCAGAAATTATGCGTTCAAAAGTTTTATTCTCAACAATAATAGTCACGATGTCTTTACTCTTTTTAGGCGTGATCACTGAGATTTTTTCCTCTTCTACTTTTACAATAAAAGACTCATAGCTTTTTTCTGCATAAGCGATTAAAGGTAATAATAAAATTAAAAGATATTTCATAGTATTATTCGCATCTCCGTTAATTCTTTTATTTCATCTCTTAGCTTGGCTGCTTTTTCAAACTCTAATGCTTTAGAAGCATCTTTCATATCTTGTTTTAATTCTCTTATTCTAGCATCAATTTGATCAACTGTTAGATCAGTGGAAAATTCTTTTCTTTTTGACTTATTTAGTCTGCCTTTGCGCTTACTTCCTCTTAAGACTTCAATCACTCCCCCTGAAACGTGCTTAGAAATAGTGGTCGGAACAATACCATTTGCTTGATTAAACTCATCTTGTTTCTTTCTTCTCTCGGCCGTTACATCGATTGCATACTGCATACTCTTAGTAATCTTATAGCTATAAAGAATAACTTTCCCCTCACTATTACGGGCAGCTCGACCAATGGTTTGAATTAAGGAACGATTAGATCTAAGAAAACCTTCTTTATCTGCATCCATAATTCCAACTAGGGCAACTTCAGGAAGGTCTAAGCCCTCCCTTAAAAGGTTAATCCCAACAAGTATATCAAATTCTCCTGTTCGAAGATCATTTAAGATTTCCATACGCTCTAGTGTATCGATGTCTGAGTGAAGATAACGAATACGCATGCCAGTTGATTTATAATACTTGGTTAACTCCTCGGCTAACTTCTTGGTCAAAGTCGTAATGAGTACTCGATAACCTTGGGCTATGACTTTCTTTGCTTGTACTAACATATCATCGACTTGTGAGCCCGCATCTCTTACTTCTACCACAGGATCTAAGAGTCCAGTTGGACGAATAATTTGCTCAGTGTATTCACCATGAGTTCTTTCTAGTTCATAATCACCAGGAGTTGCACTCACATAGAGGATTTGATCGAGCCTTTTAGTGAATTCATCAAATTTTAAAGGCCTATTATCAAGGGCACTTGGTAGTCTAAAACCATGTTCTACTAGAGTCATTTTTCGAGAGCGATCTCCCCGGTACATACCTCCTACTTGAGAACAAGTTATATGGGACTCATCAATCACTAAGAGAAAATCTTTTTCAAAATAATCAATTAAAGTTGGAGGAGCATCCCCAGGCTTAGCACCTGTTAAGTGACGGGAGTAGTTTTCAATACCAGAACAAAATCCCATCTCCTCTAGCATCTCAAGATCTAAGAGAGTTCTTTGTTCAAGTCTTTGCCTTTCAACTAACTTATTTTCTTTTTCTAATTCTTGTAAGCGCTCTCTCAGTTCTTCTTGAATCGTTCCTATGGCGGCTTTTAATTTTTGCTCTCCCACTACATAGTGAGATGAAGGATAGATACTAACTTTGGGAAGAGTTTGCAGGATTTTTCCCCTTAGTGGATCTACTAAGAAGATACCATCAATCTCATCATCAAAAAATTCTAAACGAATAACATTACTATCTTCATATGCAGGAAAAACTTCAATAGTGTCCCCACGCACACGAAAAGTACCACGGGAAAAATCAATATCATTACGTTGATATTGAATCGCCACTAAGCGCTTTAATAAATCATCACGATTATATTCTTCACCTGTAAAGAGATCGATTCTTTGCCCTTGATATTCAGCTGGAGAACCAATCCCATAAATACAACTCACACTAGCAACCACAATCACATCATCTCTTTCTAAAATAGAGCGAGTTGCAGAGTGACGAAGTTTATCTATTTCATCATTAATTGATGCATCTTTTTCAATATAAGTATCAGTACCTGGAACATAGGCCTCGGGTTGGTAGTAATCATAATAAGAAACAAAGTATTCAACGGCATTATTTGGAAAGAACTCTTTAAATTCAGCAAAGAGTTGAGCGGCTAAAGTTTTATTGGGGGCCAAAACCAGGGTCTTCTTTTGGAGCTTTTGAATCACATTGGCCACGGTAAATGTTTTACCAGAACCGGTAACTCCAAGCAGGGTCTTTTCTTTCTCTCCCTTTAAAAGTCCCTCTGTAATCTGTTTGATTGCATTGGGCTGATCCCCGTGTGGGTCGAACTTAGAAACTAATTGAAATTTATTCTTTTCCATGAATTACACCAAAAAATTGCTTGCCATTATCTGTCTTTTTAAGGATGCTTAGGAAAAACCAGAAAAGAGACATGCGAGATTTGACACACACCACAAGATTCTCAACACTCCTTATAAAAGCAAACGATATTCTATTCTCTTTTCTCAACTTCTTCAATTTATATAGCAAGAAAATTACATCAAATTTATTTATACAACTACCAATGTCTAACAAGGGGAATGCAGATAAAACACCTAACTGGAATTAGTGATTTAGAAACCCATGATATTTACTCAATTCTAGAGAAGTCTTTATTTTATTCCGAACAAGTCAAAAATAAAAAACCAATTCACCCACTCTTACAAGATAGTCTGGTTGCAAATATTTTCTTTGAAAATTCAACGAGAACTCGCTTCTCTTTTGAAGTAGCGCAAAAACGACTGGGTGCGAATGTTTTAAATTTTGACGAGGAATCATCTTCTCTGGCCAAGGGAGAATCACTCTATGATACGCTCAAAACTTTTGAATCCCTAGGAATTGATATCGCAATTATTCGTCATTCTGATGATAATTTTATCAACTCTCTTAGAGAGAATTTTAGCTTCTCTACTATAAATGCTGGAGCTGGAAAGAATGAACACCCTACTCAATCCCTTTTAGATCTTTTTACCATTCATCAAGAGTTTAAAACTTTTGAAGGCCTAAAGATCTGTATCTGTGGAGATATTCAATCTTCTCGAGTAGCAAAGTCTAATATAAGAGCATTAAAAAAATTAGGGGTTGAGGTTTATTTAACTGGACCTGAAATTCTTCTCCCAAAAAGTGATGAGATTGAAGATCATTGCACCCTTTTAGAATTAGATAAGGCAATAGAGATTAGTGATGTGATGATGTTTCTAAGGATTCAACATGAAAGACATCAAACTTTTGAAATACCTATCGAAGAATATAATAAAAAATATGGTTTAAACCATGAACGTTTAGCTCGCATGAAAGAGAGAGCAATCATCATGCACCCTGGACCAGTGAATAGAGATGTGGAAATTTTAAGTGAGCTGGTTGAACACGAAAAGTCTCGCATTTTTAAACAAATGGAAAATGGTGTTTACACCAGAATGGCAATTTTAGAATGGATAATGGAGAATAATAGATGAAATTAATTTTAGAAAGCGGAGACGTTTTACACGGAAAACACTTCGGAGCAAAGCCTGAGCAGGCGGTTTTTGGAGAAGTGGTTTTTAATACTTCAATGGCTGGCTACCAAGAAGTTTTCACCGATCCCTCTTATTGTGATCAAATTGTGACTATGACCTATCCCCTAATTGGAAATTATGGGATTAGTAATGATGACTATGAAAGTCTTAGTCCCGCTCTTAAGGGTGTTATTGTTAAAGAGCATTGTCCAACTCCTAGCCATTGGAAAAATCAAAAATCTCTAGATCAGTTTTTAGTACAACATAAAATTGTTGGGATGCACTCTATTGATACGAGAAAGCTCACAAAACTTATTCGTGAGCGCGGAGTTATGAAAGGATTAATGACAACTGATGATGTCACCTTTGAAGATGTAAAAGATCAATTAAGTAAAGAGCTTCCAACCGATCAGATTCCAAGAGTCAGCTCCAAAACTCACTCCCACTTTCCTAACCAC
>CAJXHA010000045.1 GCA_913053615.1 uncultured Bacteriovoracaceae bacterium
TACACCATACTTTTTAGAGACCTCTCCTAGATGAATCGCTCCACCTGCTGAAAGGCTTTCATCTTCTGAATGATCCAGCACTGGCAATTGGTTTTCAAAAGCTCTCTTTAAGGCCTCCATAAAAACTTCATCTCTTTGTACACCTTTACCATCATCAGTTATAGCAATAGCACCAGCTTCTTTGAGAGCTTTAAAGTCAGTGATCTCCTCACCTTTTAAGCCAAATGAGAGAGCCCCAGTGGGATACACACGACAAAGACCAACTTCTTGTGAGCGCTTCCACATGCGACTAACCACTTCTGCAGTATCTGCTGTAGGTGATGTATTTGGCATTGATATAACAGTGGTAAATCCACCCTTATTAGCTGCCTTTGATCCAGATTCAATATCTTCCTTATACTCCATTCCTGGTTCACGAAAGTGAACTTGTGGATCTACTAAACCTGGGGATAAGAAATAACCTTTTGCATCCACGACCTTTGCACCTGCTTCAGAAAAATCTCCTGTTCCAAGCTTGGCAATTTTTCCATCTTTAACTAAACAATACACACTCTCTACGAGTTCTTCATTTTGATCAAGATACTTTCCAAGGGTTTTTGCATTTTTAATTAAAATCATTTCTTTCCTTTATTTTTTTCTACTTTTTTAAATACTTTTTTAAGTAACTTCCGGTAATTGACTGCTTACTTTTCGCTACCTCTTCTGGTGTTCCCATCGCAATGATTTCCCCACCTAACTTACCACCCTCTGGGCCAATATCAATAATGTGATCAGCACTTTTAATCACATCCATATTATGCTCAATCACTAAGACAGTATGACCTGCCTTAATTAACTTTTGAAGAGCATCAATTAAAACTTTTATATCTTTAAAGTGTAGACCTGTTGTAGGCTCATCTAAAACATAGAAACACTTTCCTCGAGTTGCCTTAGATAGCTCTCGAGATAATTTCATCCTCTGTGCTTCCCCACCTGAGAGTGTTGTGGATGATTGGCCAAGTTTTATATAGCCAAGACCAATTTCATTTAAAGTCATAAGTGTACGATGGATTTTCTTATGATTTTGAAAAAAGTCCTGAGCTTCTTCAACGGTCATATCGAGTACATCTGCAATATTCTTTCCACGATAAGTAATATTTAAAGTCTCTTTATTATATCTTTTCCCATTACATTCATTACATTGAACATAAACATCTGGTAGAAAGTTCATTTCTACTTTGATACTTCCATTTCCCTCACACTCTTCACAACGCCCGCCTTTAACATTAAAGCTAAAGCGACCTGCTTTATAACCACGAACTTTTGAATCATTGGTATTGGCATAGAGTGTTCTGATTTGATCAAAGAGCTTAGTGTAAGTTGCTGGGTTTGACTTAGGTGTTCTACCTATTGGTGATTGATCAATTTCTAGTACTTGATCTAGTTTATCTAGTCCCTTCACCTTCTTATAATTTGCTTTGGTTTGATAGCTCTTTCTTAAATAATTCTTTATGGCCGGAACAACTGCCTGATGCACTAGAGTCGATTTTCCACTTCCACTCACACCTGTAATACAAACGAGTCCACCAAGAGGAATTGTCACATCCATATTTTTAATATTATTTTTACTTACACCTAGAATTTGAATTTCATCACTTAATTCACGACGCTTTTTAGGGACTTCAATACTCTCACGCCCACTTAAAAACTTCCCAGTAATAGAATCTGCTTTTTTAATCACAGAAGGCTTTCCTTCACTGACAATTTTTCCACCATGAATACCAGCACCAGGGCCAATATCAATAATATGATCAGCATTTTCCATGGTTTCTTCATCGTGTTCCACCACGATAACAGTATTCCCCAGATCACGAAGTTCTTTAAGGGTTTGAACTAACTTATCATTATCTCTTTGATGTAATCCGATACTCGGCTCATCGAGTACATAAAGCACTCCACTTAAGGCACTACCGATTTGAGTGGCAAGACGAATTCTTTGAGATTCTCCCCCACTTAAAGTATTAGCACTTCGATTAAGAGTTAAATAACTTAGGCCCACATCATTTAAAAATTTAAGTCTTGAATTGATTTCTTTTAAAAGCTTATCTGCGATAATTTTTTGATTACCTTTAAATTTAAGTTTTTGAAAAAACTCAAAGCTATCTTCTAGTGATAGCATGGATACTTCCATTATCCCTAGTTTGCCGATCTTTACTGCACGAGCATAATCATTTAAACGAAGTCCTCCACAACTAGGACAATCTTCAATGACCATATACTCTTCTAATTCACTTCTTACTTTTTCAGAATTTGATTCATGGTATTTCTTATCTAGATAATTTGCGATACCAGGGAACTTCTTTTTAAATGTATAACTCGAATTATCACTCTCAAAATTATATTGATAAATTTTGCTACTTCCCTCAATAATGGTATTACGTACTTTGGCGGGCCACTTTTCCATGGGAGTATTGGTTTTAACTCCTTCCTCTTCCAAGATATTTAAAATCATTTGATAATAAAACCCACCCTTATTTTGAAAAGGTTTAATAGCACCTTGTTCAAAGCTAAGTCTTTCATCTTCTATATACTTTGATTCTTCAAAAACTTTACTCACACCGAGTCCATTACAAGTGGCACAGGCACCAAGTGGGGAGTTAAATGAAAATAATCTTGGCTCTAATGGTGGATATGATTTCTTAGATTTTTCTGAATAATAAAATTCACTATAAAACTCTTCTTTATCATCCACTAAAACATAAATTGAGCCCTCGCCAATCTTTAGGGCCTGCTCAATTGAATCAGTCAGACGAGATTCAACTCCATCCTTGACCACCACTCGATCAACCATGACTTCCACATTACTTTTTTGTGTTTTAGAGAGTTTAATATCATCATCAAGAGTTAGCACTTCCCCATTCACTCGAACACGGCTAAAGCCCATTGACATATACTTGGCCAATAACTCTTTATGCTCACCTTTTTGATTCTTTATAATAGGAGCAAGAATTTGCAATTTAGTTTTTTCTTTTTTCCCTAATAATGTTTGAACAATTTGTTGAGCACTTTGTGCCTCAAGCTTTTCACCACTCTCAGGACAATAAGCATCTCCAACTCTAGCGTATAAAACTCTTAAGTAATCATAGACCTCAGTAATTGTTCCCACAGTGGATCTAGGATTATTGCTGGTGGATTTTTGATCAATAGCAATGGCCGGAGATAATCCACTTATACTTTCCACATCTGGTGGTTCCATCTGGCCTAAAAATTGGCGAGCATAAGAAGAAAGAGATTCAATATAACGTCTTTGCCCTTCAGCATACAAAGTATCAAATGCTAGCGAAGATTTTCCAGATCCACTTGGACCTGTAATAACAGTAAGAGTATTGCGTGGAATTTCGACACTAACAGATTTTAAATTATGAACTCGGGCATTGGTGATCACAATATTTTTCATGCCTGCATAATACCTTAAAGCTCACCTATTTACCATTAGATATAAGTAGCACGATGCTAGGAGCTTACACACTGCATCCTTACCTCTAAGCATATTTAAGGTATGCTATAAGTATGAAATTACAAACATTACTATTCATTATTACTTTCAGTACCACTCTACTTGCTAATGGACCTATCAAAATTAAGGCCCAAAAGGGTTTCACTTCTTTTAATGGGGAAAACCTCAAGCCAGGCATTCTTATTAAGGAGATAAAGGAAAATGCTGAGAACCAATTTAAAACTGGTATGGGCTCTTATTTAAAACTACAAACTAATGATGCCACCATAACACTTGCTCCAAATTCTAAGTTAAAAATGAATGCAAATAATGAACTCACACTTATTAAAGGTATTTTAAAAATAAGTGCCAAAAAAAATACAGATGAAATCATCATCCAAACTAGAGAGCTTAAATTAAAAAATAGTGAATTCAGTGCTATCTTAAAAGTGAATGAGTTATTTAATGAAACAGAATTAATCGTTCTCACTGGTATGGCAGCAAGCCCAAATAAAATCAAAGAAAGCTATAGTGCTAATAATTGGTATGGCCTTGGTGGTAGGTTTCAAGCAAAGAGTGAACTAAGTTTAGATAAAGCAAAACTTGATTACTTTAAGAGTTTATTGCCAAAAATTTAACCGAAACCACCTTTAATTTAATTTCAAGTATTTGGCCAAAAACTAGGCCATTTTGTCGGCGAATAGTGTCAAAAACCCGAGTGGCAGCATGACACCAGCATTACTAGCCCCCTAGAATCAGGTAGTCAAAGTTGGTATCCTCATTGCAACATAGACTGCGAGGACCACGAAGGACCTCAAAGAGAGGAAGCTATGAAAAGGATTTCATACATTGCCATGATGGCAATTCTATTTACGTCTTGTGGGAAGAATCTTTCAGAGATTACATCGGCCCCAAAATCTAATAGTCAAACTGGAGTGATCGCTAGTTGTACCACTAAGGCACAAGCGGTTGAGTTATCTGAGGCACACGGATTACAGTTTAGAGTTATTAATGAGAAGAGAAAGTTAATTGAATTTTTTCATATTAAAGAGGTTGAATTAAAAAGACTTCTTCCAAGAGCAAAAACAAAGAAGAATGTTTTCTTTGATGAACCCCTTGTACAAGGTGATAATTTTGAAGCACAAGCGGGTGTTAACTATCAATATTATGGAGCTCATAATAGAGAGTCGAGAACAAGTGATATCTCGCGTTTTTTCCCTCACCTAGACCAAGTTGAAGGACATGATATTATTAATAATGTTCAGGGACAAGGTGTAACCATCGCAGTTATTGATACAGGTGTTTATTATAATCACCCACATATCTCTCCTAATATTAAGACTAATAATAATGACCGTCATGGTAATAATGGAAATGGTGCTGATGATGATGGTAATGGATATGCTGATGATTATGTTGGTTGGGACTTTGTTAATGGTGATGCATTTCCTATTGATGACCACGGACACGGAACTCACGTTGCAGGTCTTGCCGCGGGAACTTACGCCGGGATCGCTCCACAAGCAAAGATTCTTCCGATTAAAGTATTAGGTGCTGACGGTAGAGGTGATCTAGGGAGTATTGCTGCAGGAATTTTATACGCCATAGATAATGGAGCAGATATTATTAATATGTCTCTTGGTGGTCCAGGTGGAAGTAGTGTGACAGGACAAATAAGAAACCTTTTAAGCTCAATCCAAGTTGCAAAGCAAAGAGATGTCATGGTGATTGCTGCTGCTGGAAATGGTGGTAGTGATGGAATTGGTGATTGTAATGATGCTGAGCCAGTCTACCCTGCTAGTTTTGATGAAAGTAACCTCATTAGTGTTGCAAGTGTAACTAGCTATAATACTCTTGCCAGTTATTCTAACTTTGGTGGTGAGTCAGTTCATGTTGCTGCTCCAGGTGGTTCTCAAGAGAATGGTGGTTTATTATCACTGGCACTACCAAGTTGTTTTGGACAGTGTTCACAATCAACTCAGCCTTATACCAGAAGCTCTGGAACAAGTATGGCAACTCCAATCGTTTCAGGTCTCGCAGCTTTAATTAAGAGTGCTAAACCAAGTCTTAATCATAATCAAATTTTTAATATTATCGAAAACTCTGGGATAGAAATTGGTGATCTTCAGGGAATCATTAAAAGCGGTCAAGTGATCAACGTTCGTAACGCGATCTTAGATGCTTTGAACTAATGACACTTTAAATTAGTAAGTACAAAAAAGCCCCAAGAACTTGGGGCTATTTTTTTGTCTTTAATTTTATAGGATTTTTTAGAGGGTCTTTTACAGCTCTAAAAACTTTACGATTTCATCAACACGGTTTACATGTTCACCGTTAATATCTTCATCTTGTTGTAAGCAATTCTCACCATTTTGGTCACATACATTAACACGCATACAAAATTGACCATTTTCTTCACTATCAACGTAGTCAGTACGTCCACGTACAAGTATACCTTCGACTTCTAAAGTTCTTGCATTAAATACAGGTGAACCAGAGTTTCCACCAAAAGTATCAAGATTAGTTGAAAAGTATGCTTTTTCTTCATTTGCTCTCACTTGAGAATCACCAGCATATTTCATTGGAAGACCACTTGGATGACCGATAACAAAGATGTCTTCGTTAATGGCGATTTTACCAGTGGCACGTAATTTAAGTGGCGTTCTATCAATAACTTTTCTATCTAAACGAATAATTGCAAAGTCTTCTTCTTCTGTAAGTTTTCCAAGTACGATTTCTTTACAATTATAAAGGTTATTAACATCAAGATCTTTTAATTCAGTCGATCCATTTTGTACTTCATAACCAAAGATCCATGAGTTTGATTGACACTCAAAAGTCTCTTCATTCTTTGTTACTCCTTCCATATCCAGAGCACAATGACCTGCAGTCACTAATAAGTCTTCACCAATTAAAAACCCAGTACAATCAGCAATGGTTGGTTGATTTGCGAATTTTTCATCAGAACAAACACCTGCTGCCCACATATCAGAAAGGACAGAAACATCGGAATAAGAAAATTTATTGTCTTTAATATCAAGAGACCAATGGCTTACTCTTGCTGCAACAGACTTCCCTAAATTTGAAACTAATTGACTCTCAACTGCGTGAATTTCTACTCGCCCATCATCTCCATAGATAATGTCAGTAGATGCAAAGCTAGTAGCACTTATTAGTGCTAATAAAATAATAGTATGCATAAATCTCTCCCTGCGCTTTTTTACACAGCTTGTAAGAAACTGACAAATAAATAATTTAAATGTCGAAAAAAGTTTAAACGCAAAGAGTTAAGTCGTTGTAATTAATACATCTTTCACTGATGGCCGACGGCGCTCTGGAGGTGTATTCTTGCTTTTTCCAAAGAGTAAGAATCCAATTATTTCATCTTTTTCTGGATTTAGGCCTAGAATTTTATATACCTTTGGGTCGCGAGTTGCACCACCGGTAGACCATTTATAGCCCATATCATTAGCTCTTAAATGCATTGCCATAATTTGCACTGAACAGCTTAAGGTGGCGTAATCTTCTTTTAAGGTAAATGCATCATCAGCTTTTTCTTGCACAAGCACGATGACTTCTGGCAATAGAATTTTACTTTTAAAGAAATTTTCATCACGTCCTAGCTCTGGATCGGCCTTATGTTTTTTAGATTCATAAAAGAGATTTGCAACTTTCTCTTTTGCCTCTCCTTTTAGCCATAGATACTTCCAAGGAAAAGTATATTTATGATTTGGTGCCTTTAAGGCATTTCTAATGAGATCATGTATAAATGATTCATTCACATTAGTTTCTTCAAAGTTATGATAAGTTCTAGTTTTTTCTAATATTGATTCAAAGTTCACTGTGTACTCCTAGAATAGACTTAATTGATCACCTTCAATAAGAGCATCAAAACTTAAATTTTGTGCCCCGAGAACTGTTTGAGCAATGGGTCTGATTTGCTTTTCAATATAATACTTATAATCTAAATTTTGTAAGCCAAATTGAATAGGTCTTGGCCCAGAATTCGTTTGGACATACTCAATTTCTCTAATTTTCTTTTGTTCCTCATATGGAAGTTCGAGAGCTGCTTTAATATGAGGAGGAATAGATTTTGTATACTCCCATGGCCTTTTAGAAAGTCTTTTCTTTAAAACTAATTGCTCATCAAAAAAGCCACTCTCAAGGTTTTTTATGGTTTCTTTAACAACCTGCTCAAGATCTTGATTATTAAAAAGTGCTTCAAAAAGTTTGTATTGAAATTCTTTTGCAAGTTCAGTCCAATCACTGCGCACATATTCCATTCCTACAAAAGATAATTCATAATTACTAAAACCAGCATATCGCTTTTTAGCACCTAGCTCTGAGTTACGTGCACTAGAGAAAAAAATCTTATCAAAGATTTTTTCAAATTCTAAATCGAGTTTACTTTCAACTTTGTACTCATCTCTCAATAATACCGTTAGATAATGATTTAGATCCACCACCAGGCTATTTAATTCATCTTCTGAGGGTTTATTCTCAAACTGAACAAATAGTGAATCTGTATCTCCATAGAGAACACTTAATCCCTTATTTTCAAAAAAATCTTTAGATTTTAATAAAATCCAATGACCAGTTTGAGTAATGCTGGAAGGTAAATCTGAATGATAAAAACGTGATTTAGACGACCCCATAACGCCATAAAATGAATTCATAAGAATCTTTATGGCCTGAGAGAGTGCCTGGAAGCCTTTATCTTTTGCTAATTGTCTTTGCTCTAATAAGTGATTAATAATTTGAGGGAGAATGTTTTCAGTTTTAGAATACTCATGACCAGAAGGTGTTTTAATGGTATCAACATCTGCCATCAACCTTGAGTAAGGATCAATTTTAAAAGTATTAATTATGCTAGGATAAAGACTTTTGAAATCGAAAACAGCTACATGCTCAAATAAACCGACCTTGGGCTCAATGACCATACCTCCACTAGATTGCTCTTCACGATTAATATCAAAGACATTTGGAGCGACAAAACCCTTTCTATGGATAAGAGGAAGCATATAATGATCAAAGCTAATGGTAGAAAAGCCAACTCTCTCAATTGTTTGTCCCGAATATAGAGAACGAAAGTATAAGAGCTGAAATAGATTTAATTTCTTATAAACATCAAAGACCAACTTACAATCTAATATATTATAATGAGCTAAAGATTCTTTATCTTCTCGAAAGCGCCTCTCTATTTCTTCAACTTTATCTAATCCAGTAGCACTAATATCTTTTCCAATATTTAAAACGTCACCTGCGACTGTATCTAACTTGTAATTTTTAAAAGAAAAGAAGTTTTGACGCAAAACTGGCGGCCCATCAATAATTTGCCTACCCCTTAATTCACAAAAAACTTTATTATTATTTTCTTGAATAACTAATGGCTTTTGATCTCTACTCAAATAAAGTGGGCAATTAAACTCTAATGATTTTTCATATAGAAATTTTAAATCAAACCCTACTATATGCCACCCTAAGATTAGATCAGGGTCATAAGTTTGCATAAATTTATTAAGGGCCTGAAGTAATTTTTTTTCACTATCTAAGAGAGTCAACTTGTCTTTTTCAGAATCACTATCTGCAAGCATATAGCAGTGTTCATGAATTAATTGATCACCTTCATAGTATGCAAGTCCGATAGATAATAATTGATTTTGTCTCGATGTTTCAATATCTAAAGAAAGTGAAGTTAAAGGTACCAATTTTTCAATAGGCTTAACTTTCGCATTGATGATCTCATTCCCATTTGTCACGGTTCCCGAAAACTCTAAGGTTCCCTTTATAAATCTTTCCATTAAGTAACGGGATTCAACTCGAATATCATTTTCAAAAGTTCTAATCCCTTTTTCTTCGAGAACTTTTTTGGCATCTAGTAATTGCTTAGTGCTTTTAAAGTAGAGACAGCTTACTGGATTCTTATCAAATGATTTCAGTGGAAGATTTTTTATTTCATCGCATTGAAGACTTCTAGGTAACTCTGCTGAACTTGGCACAAAGAATAAAGGTCTTTCACCAAATTGTTTAAGATGAAATATTCCTTCACTGGTGCGAACATAGAGACCAACATAACTCTCTTGGTCATTCCAGTATAAATCAATAATAAAGCCTGATCTTGTAATCATGCTGACAGATTACAAAAGTGGAATATAAAAGGCCAGAATTAAGCTGCGATATTATCGTCTTCAGGGATATTAAATTCTAAAACATTATCCTTTCTTTCCACAATTGGCTTACGCTTAGCTAAGAGCTCAACTAAGTGAGGAATGCTAAGAACACAGATAGTTTTATCATCTACAAAAATTGATCCCTTTAAACCTGGCATATCAATCGTATCTTGATTTAATTCATCATATGATCTTTTTATCTCATCTAAGCTCTCAACATAAAGGCCAATAAGTCTTCCTTCATATTGCCCAACGATGATTTCAACATTTTGCTCTTCTTGCATTACACCTAATAGGCCATCTTTTTCACTTAAACCAAGCTTAAATGCTGGATCCATTAAAGGTAATACTTTATTGCGATATCTTACGATTACATTCTCACCAACCATTTCAAATGTAGCAGTATTTAAAGTTTCAAAACGATTTACTGAGTCGAGATCAACCGCTAAGTAATTATCCCCATCGAATTTAAATAACATGTATTCATCAAAGGCACTTTCACCGTAAATATCTTCTTCTTCTTCAAATGATTTCTTTTTCTCATTAATCTCAAGAGAAACATAACCTGCAAGTCCTTGAGCACTTAAGATCATTGCAACTTGACCTGTTCCAAGAAGAGCAGCACCGTGATAAATACCAGTTTCATTAATTGAGTCGTGAATCTTGCGAGAAACGACCTCTTCAAACTCATATATCTCATCAACCATAACTCCGTATTTAGAGTCACCAACTCTTAAGACAACGATACTTTTAACTTCGCTTTCCTCTGAACGTGGTTTATTAATAATATCTGAGAGGTAAACCAATTGAATTGATTCACCATTATGAGAGATAATATTTTGCCCATCAATATTGTAAAGTTTAGTTGAATCGTTATCATGAGCATAACGAATAACTTCTGAAACTTCATCCATATGAAAGATATAGAACTCATCATTAACTCTAACAGATAATGTATTAATAATGAGCACTGACTTAGGGATTGGTACTTTTAAGCGGAATGTAGAGCCCACACCAACTTCAGAGAAAACAATAATTTCTCCTCCCATTTCCTCAAAGCTTCCTCTAACCATATCCATTCCGACCCCACGGCCAGAAAGATCTGATACTTGTTCCGCTGTACTAAAGCCTGAAGCAAAGATAATATTGATAATTTCAAGTTTACTCATGCGATTAAGTTCATCTTCTGAGTAAAGTCCCTTTTCTAATGCCTTGGCCTTAATAAAATCTGGGTTAATCCCTTTACCATCATCAACAACTTCTAAAACGATATCTTCGCCAACTTCTTCTACTTTAATTTTTAGATTACCAACTGGATCTTTCCCATTGGCCTCTCTCTCTGCTGGTACTTCTAAACCGTGATCAAGGCTATTTCTTAAGATATGAATCATCGTATTACTAAATAACTTAGCTACAATATTATCAACAGAAAGCTCTTCTCCAGTTATCTCTAGTTCAACTTCTTTATTTAATTGTTTTGAGATATCTCTAACTAAACGTTTAAAGGGTCTAAAAGTATTTTTAAGAGGTACTTTACGCATTTCAACGATTTTCCCCTGAATATTACTAGTTACATTATGAATACCAACTAATAATTCATTTAGAAGTTCTACATCATGATCTCCACGATAACGTGCTTCAATACTTTTCACAGTCTTTAAAATAGTATTTCTAATAACTGTTAACTCACCCGACTCTTCCATGAAATCATTTAAGATACTCATTGGAACAGTCATTTTATCATCTTCTTTTTTACTAGAAGTTGCAGATGCAGCTGAAGTCTCTTTTTTCTCAGGTGTACTTTCATCAGCATTATCAGAGCTTGCAATAACTGGAGCATTACCATTTGCATAGCTTTCTACATTAAACATCTCTTGGCGAGCAGGATCGACAGCTCCTACATCAGTAAATTTCTTATTAATTTGGGCGTAATACACTTTTAGATCATCAAGACCACCTAATAAGGCATTCGTTGTCTCTGTATTGACACTTATAACACGATTGCGCAGTTCATTGATAAAATCTTCATACTTATGAGTATAGCCAGCTAACTCGTTTAACCCAACACAAGATGCAGTTCCTTTAATCGTATGTAATAAACGAAAATAGATACTTAGAGTTTGGTCTGATTCAGGATCTTCTTCTAATTCTAAAATTAGAGATTCAATTTCATCTAGCATAGCAGATGACTCTTCAATAAAGCCTGCTACCATCTCTTTTTGATCTTCAAGAGTCTCTTTTCTTACTTCAACATACTTTTCAATATACTCTCTTAAAAGGTCAACACTAAGGGGTTTTTCAAGAAAAGCATTTATCCCCAAATCCATTGCTTGGGCTGACATTTCTTTAGTCCAATAGCCAGTTATGACAACAAATGGAACTTCGTCAGCAAAGGGATTGATAAGCTTTTTAAAATCAAAGCCACTAATTTTATCCATTTTCAAATCAGATAAAATCATTAAGACTTGGTCTTTATTGTCTTTTAAATACTCAATTGCTTTTTCTGGCTCAGAGAAGGTAATTGTTTCATAACCAGATTCTTGAACGATTTGAGACTGAATCTCGAGAACATCTAAATCATCATCTAGACATAAAATTTTATAATCACTCATTTTTAAACCCTCTCAAATCCTTCTGTAAGCTCAAACTAAGCAGACTTTTTATATAATTCTTTTTTACGCTTTAAAATATTCTTCAGTTCACTTCTAAACTGTTTTCTAACTTGATCTCCCTTGTTTCCAAGAAAGCTATCAAATTCTTCAAATTGATATGTTAAAAGATCAATACTCTTATTTAAAAGCTTAAACGATTGATAACGCCTGATTGCGTGATTTGATTGATCTAATAATAATTGCATATCACATGGTTTTTCCAGGATCCCCGATGCACCAAAGCGCAAGGCATCCATACAAGATTCTTTGGTTACAAAACCACTTAATACAATAACTGGCACTAATTGATTTATAGCAGAAAGCTCTCTTATAAGCTCAACCCCAGACATTTCAGGCATTGATAAATCCGTTAATACGAGATCTGGGTTTTTATTTTTAAATGCCTCTAGAGCTAGTTCTGGATCATTAAAAGTTTCAACTTTTAAATTGGTCTCTTCCTCAAAAGTCATTTGTAAAAGCTCAAGCATATCTTTTTCATCATCAACAATATAGATAAGACCATCGTATTGAATTTGCTCTTTATAATGCTCTTTCTTTTCTTGAAACTTAATTATATTTTCTTCATGAGCCTCTTCAGCTTTCTCTGATTCATCATATTCAAATACAAAATTATAACTTCCACCTTCAAGATAACTCTTAACTTGATCCATTGTATTTAAAAGAAAAGAAATAAGTTTCTCATCAAATAGTTCCTTATCTCTTTTCTTATCAATTAAGTTTTCAACTTTATGCATAAAGCCTTGCAGCTCTTCAAGACCAAACATCCCGGCCCCACCCTTTAAAGAGTGAAAACATCTAAAAATTGAATTATAACATTGCTCGAAATCCCCATTAGTTTCTAAGGATAATAAAGATTCTTCTGACTCCTCTAGGAGTTCAAAAGCCTCTAGTTTAAATTCTTCGAGCATTGAATCGTCCATTTCTAAGCTGCCTTTTTCCAAGTTTGATTCTCTTTAACAAAGAACATTGCACCGTCAACACTACTTTGAGTTAAAGTAATGTCAGTTCCAATAAGACTCTCTCCCGAGCCCATTAGCAGAAAACCATCTGATCTAATTGAATCAAAGAGTTTTTGCATGATCATTTGTTTATTCTCTTTATTTTGATAAATAAGCACATTTCGACAACAAATTACATCATAGAAATTTGGCTTAAAATTATCTGTTAATAAGTTTAAAGTTTCGTATCTAAGGTGTTTTGAAAACTCTGACTTAAATTGCCATTGCCCATCAGGTAATTGGTCAAAGTATTTCACTAAGAGCATAGCAGGAAGTCCTCTTTGAACATCAAGAGAGCTATATGTAAATGAGTTTGCTTTTTTTAATGCTCTTTGAGAAATATCTGTGGCTGTAATCTTTACTTTTGAAAGATCAAAACCAGGATTGTTTTCTAAAAGCCCCATCACAATTGAGAGTACTTCTTGCCCCGTAGAACTAGCCGCAGACCAAAGATTAACATATCCATTTTGAGCAACTTTTTGAGGGATAATAGTCTTAGTTAAAGCATCAAATGGCTTATTATCACGGAAGAAATAAGTCTCATTATTTGTACAAAGATCTATTAGAACCACTTCCATATCTTTATTTCTTTTTGTGACATAAAGATTAAATAATTCATCAGGGGTTTCACATTGAAAGTGTCCCATAAGAGTTGTTATACGCGAGTCTAAACGATAATAGTCTTTTTCTGGATAAAAGATACCTGTTTTATCGTAAACAAACTTCGCAAAAAAATCATATATTTCTTTTTTAATTTCCATACTCATTTTACGCTACTTTTTTAAATTGATTTAACATTGATATCTTTGACTCAATAATGTCTTTCGTAAAAGGCTTCATTATATATTCAGAAGCTCCAAACATAAGTGCTTCACGAATATTTTCTGGTTTATTTTCTGTTGTCATCATAATGATAGGAGTTTCTGTTAGATGATTTTCATAATTGTATTTTAGGAATTCAATCCCAGACATATTAGGCATATTCCAATCTAATAAAATAAAATCAAAACTATTATCAGCTTCTAATTTTTTTACAGCATCATTACCATCTACTGCTCTATCAGATGTATAACCCATTTCTTTAAGCATTTCCGATACCATTAATGCAATCGCATTTGAATCGTCGACAATTAAAAACTTCATCTCTTTTTCTCCTTATGTGTACTCGATACCTATTCGGAAAAAAAGATGAAATAATTTAGCTGAGATTTATTAGGAAAACATGAATTTTTTATGAAAGCAGGTCAATAATTTCAGGTATTTGATCTAAGTGAAGAATATCATCGTAAGCATTTATTTCAAAAACTGCTTTTGGCATTCCCCACACAATACTTGAGCTTTCGTCTTGGATTAAGACTGTACCGCCCTTACTTTTAATGTATTGAGAACCTTGAGCTCCATCACTTCCCATTCCAGTAAGTACCAAGCAAGCGATTGGCTTATCACTAAAAGTTTCAGACATGCTTTTAAAAAGTACATCAACTGCTGGTCTTACAAAACATACCTTTTCTGATTGATCCAGACGAATTAAATAGCCATTTTCCGCCTTCACAACCCGCATATGATAATCCCCTGGAGCAATATAAATATGATCTTTTTGAACTTGCATATTATTAGCTGCTTCCACCACTGTATAGTGAGTAATTTTATCTAGGGCCTTTGCCAATTGAGTTGTAAAAACAGGTGGCATATGTTGCACAATAAAAATTGGAACATGAATATGCTTTATCTTTGAAATAATCGATTTAAGTGTATCAGGTCCACCTGTAGATGAACCTATTCCAAGAAATTGTGGTTTTGATTTTTTTAAATAGGCCTTGGTATCTTTATTAACGGGTCCAGCTGCTGCAGTTTTATTCTTAGTCTTTTTAGAGTTTTCTACTAATGCTTTAAAACGCGGTAAAAGCTCTGATTGGATCATCTTCAAATTTTCACTTATATCACCACTGCCCTCAATTTTTTTGACGATATCACTGGCACCATTTTCAAGTGCTCTTAAGGCCTTGGAGGCAGCGTGATTATTTTGGGCAGAGAAAACGATAATTGGAATCTCTTTATTTATTTTTCTAATTTCTTGTATGGCCTCAACACCGTCCATCACAGGCATTTCAATATCCAGTGTTACAATATCGTACTGTGCTGTTTTTAATTTATCTAAGGCAGCTTTACCATTATTAGCAGTATCTACTGTTTCACATAGTGAAGATTGGGCCAATGCCATTTTAATGGCAGAACGATATACAACAGAGTCATCAACAATCAATACTTTCAATTCTTATCCTTTGAGTTTCTCTTTTAATTCTACCGACAAAGAGCCATCTAGAATATGAGCAAGATCATGAACTGTATGATATAATAATTTAAATTCAGAAATAATAATGTGTTCATCTATTTTAGAAGCCTCTAAATCCCCTAAAATCGAATCATTTAAGCGAGTAACTTCCTCTAAGATAGATTTTAGTTTTAAACTAGATAATTTAAGATCTAAAGTTAACTTCTTACTTTTTGACATTCAAATCTTTTAAATCAATTAGCTTTTTAATATCTAAAAGGATAACTAACCCATTATCTCTTTTAAAGATCTTATCCACGTACTTCTTTAAATTTGGATTAATAGTATCAGGAGCTTTTTCAACATCTTCATTTTTGATATCAATAATATCTGTCACTTCATCAACTACTAACGAAAAGAGTCCCTCTTCCCCTCTAACGATAATATTCATATGATCTTTTTCCAGATTATCATCTTGTCCAAATAACTTTCTTAAACTAAGACAACTAACAATTTGACCCCTTAGATTAATCAACCCTCTAATAAACTCAGAGGCCAAAGGAATAGGAGTCACTACTTGTGGCTTAATTACCTCTTGAACTTCCATGACTGGAATTCCATACTCTTCATTCCCTATTTTAAATCCACAATACTGAGTCAGTGTTGAGTCTGCTTTTACTTGTTCCATTATTTATCTCCATTAAAAATTGATTTAATTAAATCCACCACTTCATCACGCTTAAATTTCTCTAAGTGATAAGTAAAACCTGCTGCCTTTCCCTTTTCTTTATCTTGAACTGATGCTCTAGTAGAAAGGGCCACAATTGGAATATTTGATTTAGTCTCTGAGCTTGATCTTACTTTCTCTGCAAAACCATAACCATCTAAGATAGGCATCTCAATATCAGTTACGACGAGATCAAAGTCATCACTCTCAAGCTTTTGAAATCCATCTTCTCCATGTTTTGCTAGAGTTACTTGATAGCCAAGCTCTAAGAGAGCATCTGATTCCATTTTTCTATACATAGCTGAATCATCAACTAAAAGAATTCTCTTGGTTGCATTGATATTTTTTTCCTTCATTTCGACACTAGCGGTTTTAATTCCAATTTTTTGGGCATCGATGATCTTATATAAATCCAATAAAGACACGGTTCTATCTCCAATAAAGACAGTTCCTAAAATCCCTTCTCTATCCACTGCAGTTGCATCGATTTGAACATTATCAATGGAAATATCCATAATTTCTTGCACGATAATACCGTAGTTTTTATTTCTAATAGTTGTCACAATAC